>NZ_JBXASO010000002.1:0-279093 GCF_058809375.1 Brevundimonas sp. GW821-FHT10E09
CGCGGACCTGCACCGTACGGCGCCCGGCCTTCGCCATCACCGAGTAGCGGTTACGGTCGAAGCTGATCAGGCAGGTCCCCGTCACCGCGTGCTCGCTCTCGTGGAAGCCGTCGAACGGGCCCAGCATCGGCTGCAGCGCCGGCCGCTCGGCGGCCAGGGCCTGAGCAACCGTCAGCTCTTTCTGCTCGGGGTGCTGACGCAGCTCGCCCCAGCGCCGGCACTCCGCCTCCAGCCAGCCGTTCAGCTCCTCCAGGCTGGTGAAGCGCAGGCGCGGCTGGAAGAACCGTCCCCGGGCCGTCTGGACCTGGTGTTCGACCTGGCCCTTCTCCCAGCCCGCCGCCGGGGAGCAGGCCGTCGGCTCCACCATGTAGTGGCTCGCCATGACCAGGAAGCGCCGGTTGAACACCCGGTCCTTGCCCGTGAACACCGTCGTCACCGCCGTCTTCATGTTGTCGTAGATCCCGCGCGTCGGCACGCCGCCGAAGAAGGCGAACGCCCGCGCATGCGCGTCGAACAGCATCTCCTGGGTCTCGCGCGGATAGGCCCGAACATAGATCGCCCGCGAGGCGCACAGCCGCATGTGCGCCACCTTCACCCGCATCGGCTTGCCCGCGATCTCCACGTCCTCGTGGCTCCAGTCGAACTGGTAGGCCTCGCCCGGCCGGAACATCAGCGGGATGAACGATGGCGCGTCCGCCACGCCCCGGCGTCGCTTCAGCCGCCACCCCGCCGCGTAGCGCCGGACCGCGTCGTACGACCCGTCGAACCCCTCGCGCACCAGCAGGTCATGAACCCGCGTCATCCGCAGCTTCTCGCGCCGCGGCCGCGCCTCGTCCTCTTCCAGCAGCTCATCGAGCCTGGCCTGGAACGGCGCCAGCCTCGGCAACGGCTGCACCGCCCGCCGATAGGCGAACTCCGCATCCGGCTCCCGGATCGCCTTGCGCACCACCTTGCGCGACAATCGAAGGTCACGCGCGATCGCCTTGATCGCCTTCCCGGACGCAAACTCGCGCCGAATCCTCAACACCGTCTCCAACACCAACATCCCGAACTCGCCGCCTGACATCCGCCAAGCCGCCACCGTTAGACCTCAGGAATGAGGGGTCCTTATTCGACGCCGATCACACCGCTAACGGGGTCCCTTTTCCACGCCGATCCACAATCTATCAAAATCAACAAACGCCCTGGTGGTGGTCAGCGTCCCGTCGAGCCCAACACGATGGTCGTGATGATCTGTTCCTTGCTCAAGGATGTCGCGAGCCATCGCATATCCAGGCGCTCTAGCCGCAGCTTTCGTAAAGGCTGCTCTTTGAACCGTCTGAGTGACTCGTTTGGCAGCGATCGAGAGATCCTCTGTATCCGCTGACAGCCCGTTGATTGATGCAAGTGGGTTGTGGCCCTTCTCTGCACAGGCCCCCAAAAAGAGATTTCCGGCACGCCGGCCAGTCTCGGCTAGGGTTGGGACATCGTCTGACAGTGGAACGTGTCCTGGTTCGTAGGCCACGTCAGCATGGAGGTCGTGGACGCCGTAAAGGTCTGAGGGACCGTTAGTAATCGGTCCAACGTGCACTCGCACTGTGTTTGTATGTCCAAGCCGGCCCGTAAACATGCCGTACTCAAGAATTACGTTTGCGCGCACTGTTCGTATCTCGCGATCCCTGGTTGTTATAGAATCGTCAGGAGTCGTAACAAAGAGCGCAAAATCAACCTCGTCTACGAGGCTCAAAATCTGCGTGTATACAGACTGATTTGGCCTGAAAACTTCCCACCAGCGCAATACACTGTAAAATCTCGTGCTCTCCAGTGCATCAGCAATCACAGCCGCATAAGCTTTGGCTTCGGTGGTAGAGCCGATGAACACCTTGAACATCGCTCGCCCCCTCCCCGCGTGACAAGTCATCACGATAACCGTAGCGGTTGTTCATGCAATCCAGATTTGGTCTCCCACTGGCAAAATTTAGTTAGATTAACAAGGTGCCCGTGCTGGCCTGCCCCCGCAGGGTTATCTGGCTTTAATTTTAGTTCATGGACGGCCCTGACGCCATGGTTGGGCAGCCCGCCGCCGATCGGAACGAACCACGTCCGGAATTCCAAAATGGCTGCAAAAACCACAAAACGCGGCTGGCATCCTAGTCCTAAGACCTTGAAATTGGAGCGGGCGATGGGAATCGAACCCACGACATTCAGCTTGGGAAGCTGACGTTCTACCTCTGAACTACGCCCGCGCGACGTCTTCCTTAGACGGAGGTCTGGCGCGGCTCAAGGCGGCGGGGCAAGGTCTTGTCGGGGAGGATGCGAAATGCGGCGAGGAAACGACGGCGGCGGCCTGGGCGGCCTCGGCTTCGGCTGTCTTGCAGCCACGATATTGGCGGGCGTGGCGGCGGCGGCGCTGTGGGTGATCTTCGCCTGGGGCGTCAATCAGGCCTGAGCGCCGCCGCCCTTGACAACTATTCGACGCTTTCGACGGCGACGCCGCGCGATTTCAGGATCGACTGGACGCTGTCGTCGCCGGTCAGGTGGGCGGCGCCCACAGCGATGAAGGCGGTGCCGGAGCCCTGGAGCTGGGTCTGGATCTGGTCGGCCCAGTCGGTGTTCCGATCGACCAGCAGCACCTTGTACAGTTCCGGGGCGTCGGTCTTCATCTCCTCGACGACGATCTTGTCCAGGGCTTTAACGTCGCCCTTGGCCCAGGCCTCGACCATGGAATCGAGCCGGACCACCGCCTGATCATAGTCCTTCAACGTCTCGCGCAGGAGCTCCAGCTGGACGTCGTCAGGCAAGGTGGCCAGCATGCCGATCTGTTCCTCGATCGTTTCCAGACCATGCACGGGCTTGCCCGCCGCGATGGCGCGCGCCTTCAGGGCCTGCTCGACGCCGGACTGGGGATCATAGCCGGCCTTCAGCAGGGGGGCGACCGACAGGGTCAGACCGACCAGCCAGGGCTTCATCGGCTCCATCTGGGCGGCCGTGAGACCGATGGTCTGGGCGGCGACGTCCAGCTGGGCCACTTCCTCGGCCGTCAGGCGGCTGGACAGCGGGATCTGGGGCGACATGCCGTATTGCTGCACCAGGGGGATGACGGCCGCCTGGTCGTCGGGATTGCTGATTTCGAACCAGATGTCCGAGGCGCTTTCGAAGGCGGCCTGGACGCGTGGGCTGTTCCAGCCGGTGGTCGGGCGCAGCACATGGACTGTGCCGAACAGATACAGGGTCGAGTCCGCATCCTTGACCACCCACAGGGCCGGGCCCTGGCCCTGAATGGCGGGCGCCGCGGCGGCGGCTGGAGCCGGGGCGGCCTGGGTCTGGGGCTGGGCCAGGGCCTGGGCCGGGGCGCCGGCGATGGCGAAGACCAGGGCCAGGCCGGCGGCGACGCCGACGGCGCCCTGAGCCAGATTGGAGACGGAGGATTTCAGGCGTTTCGACAGGGTCATGGTTGTTTCCTTTGGTTGAAAGCGAGGTGAAGAAAGCGAGCGCCTCAGGCGAGCCCGCGACGGGCGGACACGACGGCGGAGACGAACAGGTAGAGGGTCATCAGGACGGCGTAGACGTCCCAGGCGGTGAGCGGCGGCAGCAGGCTGAGCCGCTCGGCTGCCGCCCACAGGAACAGCAGCCCCTGTCCCAGGAAGAAGGTCGCGGTGGCGGCCTCCAGGGTGGTGCGGCGCAGCAGTTCATCGACGCCGCGCCACATCCTGATGTTCAGCACCGTATGAACGGCGAACAGCAGAATGATCAGGCCCATCGCCATGCCGCCGGCCAGTCCCGCCAGAGAGAAGGCCAGGGGCAGCAGCAGGATGAAGCCGGAGAAGCCCAAGACGGCCGCCTGGAAGCGGGCCTGGCCGACCTCCTCAGACGAGGCGGGCTCTTCCAGATGATACATCCGGGCCAGGCGGCGCGGGTCCAGACTGATGACCATGACCGCACCGGCGCCGATCATCAGGGCGATTCCAGTCAAGGCCGCCAGGGCGTCTGACCATCGCAGGTTCAGGCCGTCCAGGGCGTCCGGCCCGATCAGCTGGGGCAGGACCGTTCGGCCGAAGACATAGCCGGCGGCCCCCATGACCGCGCCGAAGCCGAAGCCGACCAGCAGACGACGCGGCAGGCGAGCGTTTTTGGGGGATGAAGCGGTCATCCGTTGTTCTCCTCTTCCGAGAAAATGGACTCGATCGGTTGATCGAAGATGCGGGCGATCTTGAAGGCCAGCGGCAGGGAGGGGTCGTAGCGGCCGGTCTCCAGCGCATTGACGGTCTGGCGCGACACGCCCAGCAGTTCGGCGAGATGGGCCTGGGACCAGTCGCGCTCGGCCCGCAGCACCTTGAGGCGGTTGTTCATGGGTCAGCCCTCACCGGCGCGCCAGCCACCACCAGCCCCAGACCACGGCGTAACCGATCAGCATCAGCGCCATCATGCCCAGGGCGCCGGTCGCGGCGTAGGCGGCGGGGTCGGTCCGACCGTCGAAGGGAGAAGCGATCACAAACCGCTCAGCCGGCGGCGCGGTGGCAAGGACGATGAAGACGCCGCCTACAGCGAGACCGACGGACCCGCCGTAATACCAGGCCGCCTTGTGCGCCTCGCGCGCCGCCTCGTCGATACGAACCATCCAGGCGAAACCGAGCCAGAGCGCCAAGGCCATCATCAGCACCGCCATGACGCCGATGACCGCCAGCAAGGCTGTGTCCTCCTCGACCAAACCGCGGTTTGAGGCGAAGACGAAGACGACCGCCGAGATGACAACGATCACCATGACCGCCAGCACGCCGGCCAGCGACAGGGCGATGAGTTTCCAGAGGCCTTTGGCCATGACAATGCTCCTTGTCCTTATGACAAGGATGCTTGTCTCACGAGGCTTAGCGAGCTGTCAAGCACACTTGTCAAAGAGACAAGCTCAGTTGTCTGTCGGCGCCGTCAACTCCGGCCGGGCGATGGTGCGCGGCTGGGTTTCGACCTGAGCAAGCGCAGGAATTTCCTTGCCCTCGTGGTCCACCTGCAGATCCTCGAACCGGCGGGCCGAGACCATGACCTGGCTCTCCAGCGAGCCGACGAACTGGTTATATTTCCCGACCGCCTGATCCAGCGCCCGGCCGACCGCCGAGGCGTGGCCGCCCATGACCGACAGCCGTTTGTAGAGTTCGCGCCCCAGGGCGGCGACCTTGTCGGCGTTGGCCGCCTGTTCCTCGGCCCGCCAGCCATAGGCCACGGCCTTGCACAGGGCGAACAGGGTGGAGGGGGTGGCGATGACGACCCGCGATTCCATCGCGTCCGACAGCAAGTCCGGCGCATGGTCCAGGGCGGTGGACAGGAAGCTGTCGCCCGGCACGAACAGGACGACGAAATCGGGGCTGGGCTTGAACTGGTCCTGATAGGCCTTGGACGACAGCTGGCGCACATGGGTTTTCAGGCTGGCGGCGATGCGCAGACCGACAGACCGGGCGCGCGCCTCCTCGTCGCCCTCCTCGTCATCAAAGGCCAGGGGCACCTTGGCGTCGATCACGAACAGGCCGCCGCCCGGCAGACGCACCAGGAAGTCGGGCCGGTTCTGCCGCCCCTCGTCATCGGCGCTCGAGGTCTGTTCGGTAAAGTCGAACCGGCCGGCCATGCCGGCGGCCTCCAGCACATTGCGGCAGGTCTGCTCGCCCCAGCGACCGCGCCGGCCGGTGTTGCCGCGCAGGGCCTCGGTCAGTTTGCGCGCCTCGTCCCGCGTGGCCGACGAAGCCGCCATCAGCTGGGTCAGCTGTTCCTTCAGGCCGCCGGTCTCCTCGGCGCGGGTCTTTTCCAGCGCCGCCACATGTTCCTGAAACTTCGTCAGGGTGTCGGCCACCGGCTTCAGCTGGGCCGCCATCCGCTCGCGCGCCAACTGGTCCTGGGCGCGGAAGGTCTCGGTCGCGCGACTGACCATCTGGTCGGCGACCACCTGAGCCGACTGGGCGGCCTGGGCCTTCAGCAATTCGCCCATCGTGACCCGGCTCTCCTCGACCAGATCAATGCGCGCCAGGGCCGCCGACAGCGCCCCCTGTGCTCTTTGCCACCCCATGAAGGCCCACAGGAATCCGCCCCCCAAGGCGGCGGCGAGAACGGCGAGGATCAGCGCGAGCATGTTCATGCTCCGTTCCTAGCCGGAGTCGGCGGAACGGAAAAGCCGCCAGCGGCGTCTTTACGCCGGCCTTCGCGCCCGCATGGCTTGAACAATGGTGCCGTCGTCCAGCCAGTCCAGCTCGCCGCCCACCGGCACGCCGCGCGCCAGGGAGGTGACCTGGACGTCGGGGCCCGAGATGCGTTCGGCGACATAATGGGCCGTGGTCTGGCCGTCGACGGTGGCGGGCAGGGCCAGGACGACCTCGCGCACGGCCCCGCCCCCCTCGTTCTGATGTCTGACGCGCCCGACCAGTTCGGCGATGCGCAGATGTTCGGGGCCGACCCCGTCGAGGGCCGACAGCAGGCCGCCCAGCACATGGTATTTGCCGCGGAAGGCGCCGGACCGCTCCATGGCCCACAGGGCGCCGGCCTCCTCGACCACGCAGATCAGGCCGTTGTCGCGCGATCCGTCGGAACAGATGGCGCAGGGGTCGCGCGTGTCGGGCGCGCCGCAGACCGAACAGGACACCACTTTCTCGGCCGTCTCGGCCAGGGACGCCGCCAGCGGCACAAGCAATTGCTCGCGCCGCTTCAGCAGGGCCAGGGCCGCGCGCCGGGCCGAGCGCGGGCCGAGCCCTGGCAGTTTGGCGAGAAGGGAGATCAGCCGCTCGATCTCCGGCCCGGCGGAAGCGGCCATCAGAACAGTTTCGGCATTCCGGGAATATTCATCCCGGCCATCGGACCTGCGGCTTCCCGCATCAGGGCGTTGTTGACCTCGTCCAGCTTGCGCTTGGCGTCGGCGTGGGCGGCCACGATCAGATCGGCCAGGATCTCGCCCTCGCCGGGCGACAGCAGGCTGTCGTCGATCTTGATCGCGGTGATCTCGCCGGCGCCCTTCAGGGCCACGGTCACAAGGCCGCCGCCCGAGGAGCCCTCGGCGGAGGTTTCGGCCATCTTCGCCTGGGCGTCCTGCAGCTTTTGCTGCATCGCCTGGGCCTGCTGCATCAGTTGGGTAAGGTCTTTCATGCCCCCAAGATAAGACGAAGCCGGCCGGTGCGACAGGGGTGTTTCGCCCGGATGACGTGCGTCCCCTTGGAAACGATGGATTGCCTGATTTGCACTTGAAACAGTTGCTGAAGCGACTAAATCAGCACCTGCACTTGTTGCTTTTCATGATCAGGACGCCTTCCCATGGCCTATGATGCCGCCACCCAACGCGACGCCCCGCTGTCGGACGCCGCCCTGTCGCAACTCTTCACCGAGGCGCGCACCCGCAACGCCTGGAGCGACCGCCCGGTCGCGCCGGACCTGCTGCGCAAACTGTACGACCTGACCAAGTTCGGCCCCACGGCCGTCAACGCCAGCCCCGCCCGGTTCGTCTTCGTCACCTCGCCCGAAGCCAAGGCGCGGCTGATCCCGCTGATGAGCGAGGGCAATCGCGCCAAGACGCAGCAGGCGCCGGTGAACCTGATCATCGCCCAGGACATCGACTTCCACGAGCATCTGGACGCCCTGTTCCCGCACGCGCCGGGGGCCAAGGCCTGGTTCGCCGACGAGGCCGGACGTCGCGAGAGCGCCTTCCGCAACGCCTCGCTTCAGGGCGGATACCTGACCATCGCCGCCCGGGCCCTGGGCCTGGACGTCGGCCCCATGTCCGGCTTCGACGCCGCCGCCGTGAAGGCGGAGTTCTTCCCCGACAGCAATGTCGAGCCGAACTACATCCTCAACCTCGGCTACGGCACGGAAGAGAACCTTTTCCCGCGCTCGCCGCGCCTGTCGTTCGAGCAGGCGGCGCAGATTCTCTGACCACCCGCGATCAGGGCCCAAAAAGACGACGGGGCGGCCTGCAAAGGCCGCCCCGCTTCAATTCCGACCATGCGAGGTCGATCTCAGGTGTTCGGCGGCGCTGCGCTGGTCGCAGCGGGCGGAGCCGCCGGGGTCTGCTGGGTCGTGGGCGCAGCGCCGACAGCCGGGGTTTCGCCGGTCGCCTCGGTCGCAGGCGCGCCCTCGGCAGGCGCCGCTTCTCCTTCGGCCGGGGCCGTCGCGCCGGGCTGACGGGCCGGATCGGGCGCCGGAATGGCGAAGCCGCCCGAGCCCTGGTTCCGCAGCCAGGCGATCAGATTGATCCGCGTCTGCGTATCGCGAATGCCGGCGAAGGACATCTTGGTGCCCGGCACATAGCGAGCCGGAGCGGTGATGAAGCTGTTCAGTTCGTCATAACCCCAGGTCGGCGCCTCGGCCTTGTGCTTGGCCATGGCGTCCGAATAGGCGAAGCCCGCCCGGTGCATGACCGGGCCGCCGACCACGCCAAACAGGTTCGGGCCGATGCCGTCGGCCCCGCCCTGCGCCGCATTGTGGCAGGCCTGGCAGCGCGCGAACGCGGCCTCGCCGGCGGCCAGATCGGCGGCCGGCAGGACCGTGCCCCAATCCGGCGGCAGCTCGGCCTGTTCAGCGCCGGCGGCCTCATCGGGCGCATCGACGAAATACCCCATCTTTTCCGGCGGCGCGGAATGATAGATCAGGCCCGACGCCTGTTGCACGACCAGGATGACGAACGCCGTCCCCAGGGCCGCACCGAATATCTTGTTCCATTTCAGATCGCCGCTCATGCGCGTCGTCTCATCCCGTCCCTAAGGTTTCCCACCTCCGCCGTCTTACGCAGCGAAGCCTTCCTTGCCTGATCAGGTCTTACACGGTAGCGCGGGGTTCGCAACCGGCGCGAACGCTCCAACAGCGGCGGCTGATCCAGGCAGGCTCCGAGTAGACTCATGAATCCGTTGATATTGATACCCGCTCGCATGGCGGCGACCCGTCTGCCGAACAAGCC
The DNA here is from genome assembly GCF_058809375.1 of Brevundimonas sp. GW821-FHT10E09. Taxonomy (NCBI): domain Bacteria; kingdom Pseudomonadati; phylum Pseudomonadota; class Alphaproteobacteria; order Caulobacterales; family Caulobacteraceae; genus Brevundimonas; species Brevundimonas sp. GW821-FHT10E09. The sequence continues at coordinate 8,897 of NZ_JBXASO010000002.1, forward strand.
CCTGGCCGATATCGGCGGCAAACCCATGATCGTGCGGGCCTATCAGCAGGCCGAGGCCTCGGGCCTGCCGGTCGCGGTCGCCGCGGGCGATCCCGAGATCGTCGCCGTCATCGAGGCCATCGGCGGCCGGGCCATTCTGACGGATCCCGACCTGCCCTCGGGCTCGGACCGCATCCGCGCCGCCGTCGACGCCATCGACCCGGAAGGCGATTTCGACGCCGTGATCAATGTCCAGGGCGACATGCCCTTCGCCGACCCGGGCCTGGCCACGGCCTGCGCCGCCATCCTGCACGGCGAGCCGAGCTGCGACATCGCCACCCTGGTCGCAATCGAGGCCGATCTGTCGGACCGGACCAATCCCGACGTGGTCAAGGCGATCCTGGCCCTGGGCGAGAACGAGCGCCAGGGCCGCGCCCTCTATTTCACCCGCTCCACCCTGTACGGCGACGCCCCCATCTGGCGTCACATCGGCGTCTACGGCTATCGCCGCGCAGCCCTGAACCGCTTCTGCGCCGCGCCCCCGTCGCCGCTTGAGAGGCGCGAGAAGCTGGAACAGCTGCGGGCGCTGGAGATGGGCATGCAGATCTGGGCCGCCGTCATCGACGAAGCCCCCCTGTCCGTCGACAATCCGGCGGACCTGGAGGCGGCGCGAGCGCTGGCCTGACGAATCCCCCCTGATCGCTGCGCAATCGCCCCCCCCATGAAGGGGAGGGAGATCAGGCCTCCTCCGCCCAGGCCTTGATCAGGCTGTGGGCGATGGCGAAGGGCGGCGGGGCCTGGATGGTCGGATGGTCGCCGGCGATCACGGCCTTGGCCTCGGCCCGCGTCAGCCAGGCCACCGATTCCAGCTCGGTCTGATCCGGCCGGGCCTGGTCGTCCGACACCTCGGCGATCAGGCCGATCATCAGTTGCGACGGGAAGGGCCAGGGCTGGCTGGAGTGGTAGGCTGTGTCGATCACGGTCAGGCCGGCCTCCTCCTTCACCTCGCGGGCGCAGGCCTCCTCGATGGATTCGCCGGGCTCCAGGAAGCCGGCCAGGGCCGACATCCGCCCGACAGGCCAGGCCGCCTGGCGGCCCAGCAGACAGATCGGCTCAGGCCCGCCCTTGTAGACCGGCAGCATGATGGTGACCGGGTCCACGCGCGGGAAATGTTCGGTCCCGCAGGCCGGACAACGCCGCTTCCATCCGCCGGAGGTCGTCTCGCTCAGCGTGCCGCAGTTGGCGCAGAAGCCATGTTTGCGCCGCCAGTCGAACAGGCTCTTGGCCCCGCCCGCCATGGCCGCGTCCTGCGCCGGCAGCATGGCCGCCGCGCCGCGCATCTCGTGAAAGGCGCCCAATCCCCTCACCGGCCCTTCGGCCGGATCAATCGAGCCTTCGAACTCGATGGCGAAGACCGGCGCCCCGGCCCACAGACCCAGGAAGACATCGCGGTCCGGAACCATGTCGCGCGCGTGTTTCAGCGACAGCCAGGCCAGGCGCGGCCCCTCGGCCGTCTCCTCGACCAGCGGCCGCCCCTCCCACAGCACCATCGACTGGGCTTCGGGATTGGCCTCCTGCTCGGCCAGCCATTCGGAATCGTTGCGCAGGTCGCCGGCCCGATCCAGGGGATTGCCAGCGAAGATGTTCTGATGAGCCATGCGGCCTTGTAACCCTTGATTCCGTTCGCCGCACCCGTCATATCCCCTCTCGGAGATCGCGCGGGCGAAGGCTTCGCCAACCTGGTCAGGGCCGGAAGGCAGCAGCCACAACGAATTCCCCTTCGGGTCGCGCGGTCTCTACTTCATTCTTTTTGCGCTATCGCTCACGACGCGGTCGCTCGCTGCTTGAGCGCGGCTTGAGCGCGTTTGCGCGTATCGCTTGCTGTCTGGGGCGTCTGACGCCGCACCATCTGAGCAGTGTTCCTCGACGATATGCTTGGTCTATAAGCCTCCGATATTTGACCGAGGGCGGCATGAAAATTGGGGGTTTGATTGCGGCGGGACTGATGCTGTGTATTGGCGGCGTCAAGCAGGCGGGCGCGTCCGATCTGAGCCCTGCTTGCCAGACAGCTGGACAAGCGATTCATGAGGCTGGCTTCGTCTCAATCGGCGGCATCGAGCAATGGGTGGTCGTCGATGGCGCGGACTGCCGCAACCCGGTCGTGGTGATCGTGCACGGCGGACCGGGCAATCCCAACACGCCCTTCGCCCGCAATATCTTCGTCGACTGGGAAAACGACTTCACCATCGTTCAATGGGACCAGCGGGGCTCGGGCAAGACCTATGGCGCCAACCGGCCCGCAGAGGACGAACCGCTAACCCTGCAGGCGCTCACAGCGGACGGGGTCGAGGTGACGCGTTATGCGATTCAGCGCTTCGGTAAGCGCAAGGTCATCCTGATGGGCGGATCCTGGGGCTCGGCCCTGGCGACCCATATGGCGATGGCGGCCCCGGACCTGTTCCACGCCTATGTGGGAACCGGCCAGTTGGTAAACTATCAGGACGATCTGAAGGTCAGCTATACGCGCACCCTTGCCCTGGCGACGGCCGCCAGCGACAGCGAGGCCATAGCCAGGCTAGAGGCCTTGGGCGCGCCGCCGTGGACCAATCCGCGTGCATTCGGAGTTCTGCGGCGGATATCGCGCAGATACGAAGCCTTGGTCAGCGAACCGCCGCCGGCTGGCTGGTTCACCTTTGGCCCGGGGTACGACACGCCCGCCTACGAGGCCGACTATACGGCGGGTGAGGACTACTCCTTCTTCGCCTTCGTCGGTCCCGCCAATAATGGCATGGGCCCAGGGATCGACCTGCGCGCGCTAGGATTGGATTTCGCCATGCCTGTCTACATGCTGCAGGGCGAGGAGGATTTGGTCACCCCGACACAGGTCTCCCGCGCCTATTTCGATGAACTTTCCGCCCCGCAGAAGACTTTTGTATCGTTGGCTCGAACGGGACACGACCCGAATCGCATAATGATCGATGCGCAATACAAGGCCTTGATAAGGGCGCGCGCAGACGCCGTAACGACGGACATACGCTGAGTAAAACGGCTTCGCCACGGCGGCTGCTGGCTGTAAGACTTCGCCCATGACGGACAACGACCCGAATCTCGACGGCCCGCCCTGGGAAGAGGACGAGGTCCTCGCGCGTGACGAAAACACCGACGACATGTTCGGTGCGCCCGCCTCCACGCCCGAGCCCGCCGCACCGCCCCCAGCCGTGACCGCCCCCGCGCCCCCCTCCGACCAAGCCCACGCCGGCGTCGAGGCCCATGCCGACGACGGGTCCGCCTATCAGGTGCTGGCGCGCAAATACCGGCCGCGCACCTTCGAGGACCTGATCGGGCAGGAGGCGATGGTCCGCACCCTGACCAACGCCTTCTCGACCGGCCGGATCGCCCACGCCTTCATGCTGACCGGGGTCCGCGGCGTCGGCAAGACGACCACCGCCCGTCTGCTGGCCCGCGCCCTGAACAACGAGACGGAGAGCATCGACCGGCCGTCCCTGACCCTGACCGCCCACGGCCGGCACGACGCCGCCATCATGGCCGGCCAGCATATGGACGTGATGGAGATGGACGCCGCCTCCCACACCGGCGTCAACGACATCCGCGACATCCTGGAGAGCGTCCGGTATGCGCCGGTCGAGGCCCGCTACAAGGTCTATGTGCTGGATGAGGTCCACATGCTGTCGACGCAGGCGTTCAACGCCCTGCTGAAGACGCTGGAGGAGCCGCCGCCCCACGCCAAATTCATCTTCGCCACCACCGAGATCCGCAAGGTGCCGGTGACGATCCTAAGCCGCTGCCAGAGATTCGACCTGCGTCGGGTCGAGCCCGAGATCCTGATCGGCCACCTGGGCCGGATCGCCGAGCGCGAAGGCATGAAGATCGAACAGGACGCCCTGGCCCTGATCTCGCGCGCGGCCGAAGGCTCGGTGCGCGACGGCCTGTCCCTGCTGGACCAGGCCCTGGTCCAGGCCGAGCGCGGCGAGATGGTCAAGACCGAGACGGTCCGCGACATGCTGGGCCTGGCCGACCGCAGCCAGACCATCGCCCTGTTCGAAAGCGTCATGGCCGGCCGCACGCCCGAGGCGCTGGAGAATTTCCGCACCCTGTACGGCTTCGGCGCCGATCCGGTGCAGGTGACCAACGACCTGTTGGAACACTGCCACGCCGCCTCGGTGGCCAAGATGCTGGGTCCGAACGCCACCCGCCTGCCCAATGACCAGGCGCAGAAGCTGGCCGCTCTGGGCGCCGCCATTCCGGCCGCAACCCTGTCGCGCACCTGGCAGATGCTGCTGAAGGCGCTGGACGAGGTGCGTCGCGCGCCCAATCCGGCCGATGCGGTCGAGATGGCCATTGTGCGTCTGGCCTACGCCGCCGACCTGCCGGGACCGGAGGAGGCGTTGAAGCGACTTCAGTCCGGCGAACCGTTCGGCGGCGGTTCCGCGCCACGTGGCGGCGGCGGGGGCGGCGGCGGAGGGACGTCCGCGCAACTGGCCGCCCGGCCCGTCATGGCCCCCGCCCTGCCCGACCCGCAGACCTTCGAGCAGGTGGTCGCCCTGATCGGCGAGAAACGCGAAGTCGGTCTGCAGATGGATGTCGAGCGGTTCGTCAAACCCGTCTCGTTCAAGCCCGGCGCCATCGTCTATGAAAGCGTCGAGGGCGCGCCGGTCGAACTGGCCCGGCGCCTGGCCGGGCGGCTGCGGGAATGGACCGGCCGCACCTGGCTGATCGCCGCCAACGGCCAGGGCGGCGGCGAGACCCTGATCGAGCGTCAGAAGAAGGAGCGGGCCGCCGAGCGCGAGAAGGTCGAGGCCGACCCCTTCATCAAGGCGGTGCTTCTGGCCTTCCCCGGCGCCAAGCTGGGCGAGATCAAGACCATCGCCCCCGCCGTCGTCACGCCGGAAATCCCCGACTCGCCCGAGGACGACGACGAGGACTGACGGCCTATCCCTCGAGCGAGACCACAGGCCCTGCTTCCACCGGGGTCGTTCGACGTCCGCCACGGCGGCGCTTCAGCCAGGACCGGATCCGCGACTGGATCCGGTCGTCGATCGCGAAATGGAAGGCGAAGGCGAAGGCGACCGCCGCCAGCACCCCGCCGCCCCAGAGCGCCCACTGCACGGGCGCCGACAGGGCGAAGCGGGCCGCAGCCGCATTGACCACCCCGAACCAGGCGATGCGGACCACCTCATTCGAGATGAACATCGAGAAGGAGACCATGGCGGCGGTCTCCACCCATTTCGACGGGCGACGCACCGGCACTGCGCCGGCGGCCAGAATGATCAGTGAGATCATCGCCAGGGAGATCAGGGCGTTCTTGCCGAAGGCCTGAGCGAGCGCCAGGCCGAGGAAGGCGGCGACGCCGACCCAGCCGGCCAGACGGGGGTCGATCCAGATCTTCTGGGCGAACCAGGCCAGGCTCATGCCCAGAAAGAACAGCGGCAGGGCGCGCATGAAGCCGTAGCCCATCGGCATCTGATAGACCGGATAGCCCAGCAGGCTCCAGCACAGCTGGTTGGCGGTCAGATAGGCGGCGACGCCCAGGGCCAGCGCGCCCCAGGGCCCAAGGCGCGTCAACCCGCGCAGGATCCAGGGAAAGCACAGATAGCAGCCGATCAGGGCCGAGATCGACCAGGTCGGGGCGTTCCAGCCCAGGCCGCCGGGCACGCCATAGGACTGCAACAGCAGCAACTGGGCCGGCAGCTGGTCCCAGCGGAACCATTCCGGATTGCGCGGCGCCGCCCCCGCCGCCGCACCGAGCAACACCAGGGCGACCAGCGACAGCCCCATGATCAGATGAGCGGGGACCACGCGAAGGACCCGCTTCAGCACGAAGTCGCCCGCCGACATCCGGCCCTGGCCCACTGCGGCCCCATAGACCCGCATCAGCACATAGCCGGAATCGATCAGGAAGAAGTTGGTCAGCAGGAAGCCGCCACGCGAGAACACCGGATGCACGGCCTCGGCCAGAGGAACCGGCCCGGCTCCCTGGAAGTGATGCAGGATGATCAGGAAGGCCACAATGAAACGCAGCGCGTCCAGCCAGCCGCCACGGGCGATCGGGGTTGTCTCGTTTCGGGTCGAAATCAGGCTCCAGGGCACGGCGAACGCCTCCTATGACCCCGATCTCGCAAGAGCCGGGCCGTAGTGGGACCTCTAGCCGCGCACGAGGCGCAGGAACTCCTCGCGGGTGCGGGGATCGTCGCGGACCACGCCGATCAGGTGGCTGGTCGACAGACTGGCGCCGGGGGCGTTGACGCCGCGCAAGGTCATGCAGCTGTGCTCGGCCTCGATGACCACGCCCACGCCCTGGGGCTTCAGGACGGTCTGGATGGCCTCGGCGATCTCGGCCGTCATCTTCTCCTGGATCTGCAGGCGTCGGGCGAAGCCGCGCACCACCCTAGCCAGTTTGGAAATGCCGACCACGCGGTCGGTCGGCAGATAGGCGACATGGGCCTTGCCCACGACCGGCAGCATATGGTGCTCGCAGAAGCTGACGAACCGGATGTCCTTCAGCACGACCAGCTGGTCGTAACCGCCCGTCTCCTCGAAGGTCTTCTCCAGATAGGACAGGGGGTCGACCTCGTAGCCCGAAAACAGCTCGCGATAGCTGCGCGCCACCCGCGCCGGTGTTTCCAGCAAGCCCTCGCGGTCGGGATCGTCGCCCGCCCATTCGATCAGGGTGCGGACGGCGGCCTCGGCGTCGGCCTGGGTAAGTCGGGAGGCGGTCGGGGGCGCATCAGTCATTGCGGGCCTATTAGCGAAGCGGAGCCGAGAAAGAAAATCCTTCTTCCCGTCCATTACGCTGCGGCGACCGATTTGGACCCCCGGGGACCTGGAAACGTGGTCTGAGTATCCGAGCCGCCTGACCGGCCGGCGACCGTCAGGCCGCTCGATCGATGTTGGGGAAGGACGCCAGAGAGACGGTGTCGGTGCTGGACAGCAGTCGGGGCAGGTCGATCAGGACCACGAAGCCGTCCTCGCGCCGCACCACGCCCGAGATATAGTCCGAGCGCCACTTGATCCCGATGTCGGGCGACGGCTCGATCTGGTCGGCGCTGAAGACCGCCACCTCGAACACCCGGTCCGCCACCAGGCCCAGGCTGAGCACCCGGTCCTCCAGCGGAATGTCCAGCACCAGGATGCGGGTGTTCAGCGTCGGCTCGGTCGGCGCCATGCCCAGGCGGATCCGAAGATCCGCCGTGGGAACCCCCTGCCCCCGCACGTCCGTCAGGCCCAGAAGATAGTCCGGACTGTTGGGAATGCGCGAGGGCGCCTGATAGGTCAGGATCTCCCGCACCAGGCCGACCGGAGCGGCGAAGAGTTCGTCGCCCAGGCCGAAGGTCACATATTGCCCCTCAGAGGCGCCTGGCCCCTTGGCGGTTTCGGACATCAGGCGCTCTCCCGGAAGTCCATGTCCTCGTCGTCCGCGCCGCCGACCGCCATGTCCAGGGCGAAGCCCTTGGCGCGGGCCTGCTGGGCGTGGACGGCGGGCTTGGACGGCGCAGCCTTGGGCGTCGGGCGAGCCGCCGGCTTGGCCGGGGCCTTGAAGGTCGAGACCCGGGCCTGAGCACGGGCAGGGACTCTTTCGGCGTCCGTGCGGAAGAAGGCGATCGAGGTCTGCAGCTCCTCGGCCTGGGCCGCCAGTTCCTCGGAGGTGGCCGACATTTCCTCGGCCGCGCCGGCGTTCTGCTGGATCACCTTGTCCAGTTGCTGGATGGCCTCGTTGATCTGGCTGGCGCCGACGTCCTGCTCGCGGCAGGCGGCGCTGATCTCCGACACCAGTTCGGCGGTCTTGCGGATGTCCGGCACCAGGCGTTGCAGCATCTCGCCGGCTTCCTGGGCCGCCTTGACGGTGTCGCCCGAGACGGCGCCGATTTCGGCGGCGGCCGTCTGGCTGCGTTCGGCCAGCTTGCGCACTTCCGAGGCGACGACGGCGAAGCCCTTGCCGTGCTCCCCGGCCCGGGCGGCCTCGACCGCCGCGTTCAGGGCCAGCAGGTCGGTCTGGCGCGCGATCTCCTGCACGATGCCGATCTTGGCGACGATGGTGCGCATGGCCTCGACCGCGCGATGAACGGCCTCACCGCTGGTTTCCGCGTCCTTGGACGACTGACGCGAGATCTTCTCGGTCTGGGCCGCGTTGTCGGCGTTCTGCTTGATGTTGGCGGCCATCTCTTCCATCGAGGCCGAGGCCTGTTCGGCGGCGGCGGCCTGTTCGGTCGCCCCCTGGCTCATCTGTTCCGACGAAGACGACAGTTCCTGGCTGCCGGCCGAGACATTGTCCGCAGCCGCTAACGCGTCGCCGACCACGCTGCGGAGGCGTTCGATCATCCGGTTAAGGTCGCCCAGCATGTCGCCGATTTCGTCCCGACTGGTGACGACGACCGCCTGGGTCAGATCGCCTTCGGCGACGGCGCGAACGGCCTCAGTGGCGCGGATCAGTCCCTTCCGAACAATCAGTGTGATGCAGACACAACCGAAGACCGCAGCGAATAGAGCGAAGGCGCTGGCGACGATCAGCCCTACACGCGCTTCCTCAAACACCGCATTGGCGCCCTCCTCGGCCTGCGCCATCAGCGCCTTGTCCGTCGCGACGATGTTTTGGGCGGCGTCCTCGATCGCAGAAAGGCTGGCGCGCGCTTCGTTCAACATCAACGCCTTGGCGCCGACGTCGTCGCCGGCGAGCGCCAGCCTGTGAATTTCTTCGCTGATCGGCTTGTATTCTGACCAGGCGTTCGCGAGCGAAACCCACTCGGCCTTGGCGTCTGCCGATGCGGCCGCCTGGCCTTGAGCCAGCAGGTCTTCCAACATGCCTCGGCCCCGGCCTACCTCTTCGGAAAACTCACGCACCGCTTCAGGGTCGGTGGTCAGGAGCATGCCGCGCTCACGCCTCACATAGCTGCTGAACTCGGTCTGGATGCTCTGGGCCCGGCTCAGTTGGGCGGCCGGTCCGGCGACAACCTCATGGATGGCGGCGTGCAGAGACGAAAGATGACTGAGGGAAACGCCGACTAAAACGGCGATCGCCGCGATCAGCACCCCGAACGTCAGGATCAACTTGGCCTTGATGGTGAAACGCATAGCCTATCTCCCGAAAAATCGATCATGACGAGCGACGGACGCCACTGGCGAGCGTGCACCCTGGTGCAGATTGCAGACAGCCGAACATCCGAGGGCGGTCAGGACGAAAGCCAGCGCCATCTGAATGACGAGCGAGCCATCGACCGGGAAAGTCGACCCTCGGAGGCTCGCCACATCACGAACCTCGACAGCCACATCCACTGGTATGCGTCTTCTCATATCTCGTCCCGTCCCCACGGCGCGCTAAAACACAACCCGAACGCACCATCCAGGGATATGGTTAAACCGACTTCAAACGCCTGATAGGGAGTTGTACCTATCGATAAGCCTCTAAGATTGGTGGGTTTTTTGATCAACGAAGGTCGAACCGCAGCCCGCCGGCCATGCACTTTCAGGTCGTTCCGCCACAGAATCTCACCCCGCCTGAAACACATCTACGGGTCGCAACACGCAGCAGATCGTGGAATTTCACAGCAAGCCCACGTCCGAATTCCCGCTACGATCCGTCGGACTGACGAGACGGTCCAGGCGGCCCGGAAGCCGGTTCCGGCATTGGGGCGGAGATGGCTCCTATTTGCTTTCTACAGACCGAAAAGGATTGGGGAGGGGGGCGGCCATTATCTCCCCGTTAACCATCCTCCCGGCATTTTCTGCCCAGTGATTTGCGGGAGCGTGGGCCGATGAACGGCGCGGAAGTTCTGGATGTAGGGCGCGACGCCATCTGGCTGACGATCCAGCTGTGCCTGCCGGTCCTGCTGGTCGGCCTGGTCGTCGGCGTGGTCATCGGCCTGTTCCAGGCCCTGACGCAGATTCAGGAACAGACCCTGATCTATGCGCCCAAGATCATCGCCATCTTCGTGTCCCTGTTGCTGTTCCTGCCGCTGATGGGCGCCCTGCTGGGCGGGTTCATGCGCCAGATCGCGGCGCGCATCGCGGGCATGTAGTGGAGGCTTACGCCACCGCGGATCAGGTCTGGGCCGGGGGGCTGATCTTCGCCCGCATCGGCGCGATCCTGATGCTGATCCCCGGCTTCGGGGAAACCTATGTGCCGCCGCGCATCCGCCTGTCGCTGGCCCTGCTGATCAGCCTGGCGCTGTGGCCTGTGGTGCGCGACAGCCTGCCGGGCCTGCCCGAGACCCTGGGCGGCATGGCCGGGTGGGTGATCCGCGAGGTGGTGGTCGGCCTGATGATCGGCATGCTGCTGCGCATGTTCCTGACGTCACTGATGACGGCGGGCGAGATCGTCTCGCTGCAGACCACCCTCAGCTTCGCCCAGACGGCCAATCCGCTACAGGCCCAGCCGGGGTCGACGGTCGGTTCGTTCCTGCTGCTGTTCGGGGTGACGCTGATCTTCGCCACCGACACCCACCACCTGTTCATCGCCGGCATGGTCGGTTCCTACAGTCTGATCGCCCCGGCCAAGCCCCTGATCATGGGGGATTTCACCGAGATGGCGGTGCGGACCCTGGGCGATAGTTTCCTGCTGGGGGTGCAGTTGGCGGCGCCGGTTCTGGTGTTCGCCCTGATCTTCAACCTGGCCTCGGGCCTGATCGCGCGGGTCATGCCGTCGTTTCAGGTCTATTTCGCCGCCGCGCCTCTGAGCGTCATCCTGGGCCTGTCGATCTTCGCGCTCAGCCTGGGCGCCCTGGGCACCGTCTTCATCGACCGCTACCGCCGCCTCGCCGAGGTGTTCGCGGCCGGCGCCTTCGGGGGAGGGGCGGGTGGCTGACGACACCGATCCCGAGTCGAAAACAGAAGACGCCACCCCCCGAAAACTCGAGGACGCCCGAAAGAAGGGCGACGTCGCCAAGTCTCAGGACGTCGGCCAGGTGCTGTCCCTGGCCGGGGCGGCGGCGGTGATCCTGGGCGCCGGGGGCTGGTTCGCCGGGTCGATGGCGCAACAGCTGCTGCCCTTTATCGCGGCCCCTCACCAGATGCTGGGGATGCTGGATTCGGGGGCGGGGGCTCAGATTCTGGCCCAGGCTCTTTGGGCCATGACCCCCTTCCTGGGAGCGGTCATGCTGGCGACCATCATCGGCGGGGCGGGCGGACACCTGGCCCAGTCCGGCCTGATCTTCACCGCCGAAAAGCTGAAGCCGAAATGGTCGTCGGTGAACCCGATGTCGGGGTTCAAGCGCATCTTCGGCCCCGACGGCCTGATGCAGTTCGTCAAGACCTTCCTGAAGCTGATCGCCGTCTGCGTCGTCTGCTGGATGGTGCTGAAGCCCCATGTCCGCGAGTTCGAGAACATGGTCACCCTGAGCCCGGCCGCCCTGCTGCCGCTGGCGCGGGACATGGCCCTGGCCCTGTTCGTGGCGGCCATCATCCTGTTGGGGGCGACGGCCGGAGCCGACTTCATCTGGCAGAAGATGCGCTTCGCCAAGCGGATGCGGATGACCAAGGAAGAACTGAAGGAAGACTACAAACAGTCCGAGGGCGATCCCCACATCAAGGCCAAGCTGAAGCAGATCCGCATGCAGCGCAGCCGCCAGCGGATGATGGCCAATGTGCCCAAGGCCACGGTCATCGTGACCAACCCGACCCACTATTCGGTGGCCCTGCGCTACGAACCCAGCGAGGGCGACGGGGCGCCGGTCTGTGTGGCCAAGGGGGTCGACGCCCTGGCCATGCGTATCCGTGAAGTCGCCAAGGAACATGGCGTGCCGATCGTCGAGAACGTCCCTCTGGCCCGCGCCCTTTACGCCTCGGTCGAGATCGACGCCGTCATTCCCAAGGAACATTTCGAGGCCGCCGCCAAGATCATCGGCTTCGTGTTCCAGTCCCGCAAACGTCGGTAAGACCCCCGTAAGGCTTGGCGCCGGATTTGGGGGTATGATCAGACCACTGATTCGCGAGGCCGCATGAAGCCCAACCGTCGCCTTCCGTTCGACCTGCTCTCCGTTGCGACGGCGTTCGGCGTGGTCGTGGCCGTCGCGGCCCTGGCCTATCCGGCCTTCAAGGCCAATCCGATGTCGGGGCCGGGCATGATCCTGATCGTCACGGCGGGTCTGATCGCCCTGATCGGCCTGTTCGGTTTCCGCCGCGCCGAGACGGTCAAGCCGTCCAGCGACGTGGCCGTGGACATGCTGGACGCCATGGCGGAGCCGGCGGCCCTGGTGTGGGAGACGGGCCAGGTCCTGGCCTTCAACGGCGCCTGGGCCCAGTCCAACGGCACGACCACCGCCCTGCCCCGCGGCAAGTCGGCCCAGGCCCTGTACATGGCCTTCGCCCAGGCGCGCCGGGGCGAGCCGGGCCACGCCATCGTCCAGATCGGCGACCGCGAGGTCGAGGTGGTGATCGGCAAGGCCGGCCCCGACCGGTATCTGATGCGGGTCGCGCCCGAAGCCGTCCTGCCCCTGCCCGTGGCGACGGCCCCGACGAACGGCGCGGCGACGGGCGAATCCCGCGCCATGGCGGCCGGCGCTCCCTTCGGCTCGGCCGTGATCGACGGCCCCGACCTGTTCGCCGGCCGGGCGCAGGAGGCCAACGCCGCCCTGGCCGTGCTGACCGGCCCCAACGCCGCGCGCGACGCCGCCTTCGGCCATCTGTTCGACCCGACGGGCGTGGCCGAGGCGCGGGTCAAGCTGGCGGCCGGGTCGTCCGGCCCCATCGAACTGGTCGCCCGCGCCTATCCCGACAAGATGCTGCACCTCTATGTGGCGCCAGAGGGCGAACAGAAGCGCATCTGGCTGTTCGACGTCTCGGCGCAGAAGTCGATGGAGCTGCAGCTGTCGCAGGCCCAGAAGATGCAGGCCGTGGGCCAGCTGGCCGGCGGCGTGGCCCACGACTTCAACAATCTGCTGACGGCCATCCAGTTGCAGCTGTCGGGCCTGCTGGAGCGGCATCCGGTCGGCGACCCCTCCTATGAGGGGCTGAACGAGATCCGCCAGACCGCCATTCGCGCCGCCGACCTGGTGCGCAAGCTGCTGGCCTTCTCGCGCAAGTCCACGGTGCGGCGTGAGCGGCTGGATCTGGGCGAACTGGTCGGGGAGTTCGCCATCCTGCTGCGTCGCCTGCTGCGCGAGGACGTTCGGCTGGAGACCGACTACGGCCGCGACCTGCCGGTGGTCCTGGCCGACAAGAGCCAGCTCGAGACCGCCGTCATGAATCTGGCCGTCAACGCCCGCGACGCCATGCGCGGCGTGGTCGAGCCGGGCGACGCGGTCGTCACCATCACCACCCGCCGTCTGACCGCCCAGCAGGCGCGCGAGATGGGCTGGCCCGACGCTCCCACCGATGAGGTCGCCCTGATCGAGGTGTCGGACACCGGCCCCGGCGTGCCGCCTGAACTGGTGGACAAGATCTTCGAACCCTTCTTCACCACAAAGGCGGTGAACGAGGGCACCGGCATGGGCCTGGCCACCGTCTACGGCATCGCCCAGCAGGCCGGCGGCCATATCTCGGTCAGCAATATCGAGGGCCCGCACGGCATGAGCATGGGCGCGGCCTTCCGCATCTTCCTGCCGGCCGCCGGCGAGGCGGAACTGGCCGAGGTTCAGCCGGTCGAGGTCAAGGTCAAGGCGCCGCGCGACCTGTCGGGCGCCGGCCGCATCCTGTTCGTCGAGGACGAGGACGCCGTGCGCGGCATCGCCGCCCGCCTGCTGCGCCAGCGCGGCTATGAGGTGATCGAGGCCGCCGACGGCGAGGAGGCCCTGATCCTGGCCGAGGAATACGCGGGCCAGATCGACATGATGATCTCCGACGTCATCATGCCCGGCCTGGACGGCCCGTCCCTGCTGAAGAAGGCGCGCAAATACCTGGGCGACGCCCCGGTCATGTTCATCTCAGGCTATGCGGAAAGCGACTTCTCGGACCTGCTGCAGGACGAGGTCGGGGTCTCCTTCCTGCCCAAGCCTCTGGACATCAAGACCCTGGCGGAACGGGTGAAGCAGGAACTGCACGCGGGCTGAATCCACGTCGCGGTTCAAAACGGCCGTTCAGGCGGCCCTGCGCGCGGCGGAGGGGGATTTCACATACAGGCCCTTGCGGCCGGTGACGGGGCGGAAGGCGACGGTCTCGCCTTCCAGCCGTTCATCCATGCCCAGGAACAGGCAGCCGTCGTCGACCAGGCGGCGTTCCAGCCCGTCCAGCACGCGGGCGCGGCGCGAGGGCTCCATGTCCCCGAGCACGTAGCGGCAGAAGATGACGTCGAAACGGGCCTCGTCGGTCGGCTCGTCCAGCAGGTTGGCGCGTCCGAAACGGACGGTGTCGGCCAGTTCGGCGCGGACGCGCCAGTTGTCCTCGGCCGGCTCGAACCAGCGCAGCATGGTCTTGGCGGTCAGACCGCGCTGGATCTCGAAGCCGGTATAGAGGCCTGAACGCGCCTTCTCGATCGCACGCTGCGACAGGTCGGTGGCCGTCAGATCCAGCGGAACGCCGATGTCCAGCCCCGCCATGGCGATCGACCAGGCCTCCTGCCCCGTCGAACATCCGGCGGACCAGACCTTGACCCGGCCGTTCGGCCGGGCGCGCGACAGGGCCGGCAGAAGCTCCTTCTCCAGCACGGTGAACGGGGTGCGATCGCGACGGAACCAGGTTTCGGCGTTCAGCAGGGCCTCGATCACAGCCCAGCCCAGGGAGGCGACCGGATTGGCCCAGAGATTCGTCAGCAGGGCCTCGACATTGGCGTAGCCTTCACGACGCGCGATCGGTCCCAGCCGGTGTTCGGCCAGGTGAATGCGATCCCGCGCCAGCCGATAGCCGGCGCGGGTGGCCAATAGCCCCTGAAGCTTGTCGAAGTCCTCGGGTGTCATGCCGCGATCGCGCCGACCTCCATCAGCTTGGACTGAAGAATTTCGCCGTCAAAAGGTTTCATGACATAGTCGTCGGCGCCGGCGGCCAGGGCCTCGGCGATCCGCTCAGGCCGGGTTTCGATGGTGCAGAACAACACCTTCGGAACCTCTCCTCCGGGCGAGGCGCGCAGGCGGCGCAAGAAGGTCAGCCCGTCCATCACCGGCATGTTCCAGTCGATCAGCAGCACGTCGGGCATGACGCCTGAGCAATAGGCCAGGGCCTCGGCGCCGTCCGCAGCCTCGTCGACCTCGTAGCCGAGGCCCTCTACGATCCGGCGGGCGACCTTGCGAATGATCCGGCTGTCATCGACGATGAGGCAGGTTTTGAAATCCAAGACGGGCTCCCCGGCGCCGGACCTTCAGCAGAAGTCACGCGTCGTAGCAGCATCGCCCGATTCCAGTTAACGAGTCGTTGGGAAAGCCTCACACGGGCATTCGCGCGACCAGGACGACGCGGCCGTCCTCGACCGTCACATGCAGCGAGCCGCCGGCCTCGACCACGGTCAGCCACAGCCAATAGGGCTGGATCCACTGCCCCGCCAGCCCTTCGATCAGGCGCTCGCCGGCCAGGCCCGTGACCGCCTCCGGCTTCAGCCGGGCGCGGGCGCCCTCGGCGAATCCCTCGATGAACAGGAAGCCGTTCTCGACGCGCGACTGGATCACCGCATCGCCCCCCATCGGCAGGGCGCCGACGGTGAGATAGGCCAGATTGGTCAGGGCGCGCGCCTGGGGCTTGGAAAACTCGCCCTCGTGGATGCGCCAGTCCAGCGAGGCGCGCCCGCCCTCGGTCAGACCCGTGACCAGAGACTGAAGCTCGCGTGCGGTGAACCGTTCGCTGGTCGTCGCCGCGCCGAAGGCGACGCGGGCGAAATGGACCAGGGCGACCATCTTGCGGGCGCTCTGTTCGATCAGGGACAGGGCGTCCTCGCGCATGTCCTGGGCCGAAGGATCGCGCATGAGATCCAGGCCCGAGACGATCGCGCCCGACGGGCTGATGAAGTCGTGGCACAGTTTGGCGGCGACATAGGTGGCCAATTCGATTCCGTCGACAGGCAGGTCCAGCGGGGCTTTGGCGGCGTCGGTCGAATTCATGGAGGCCAGCATACTCTCGTCGGCGTTCAGGTCACAGTTCATGTCGTGCGCGAAGCTGACGTGATTTGCCGGTTCATGGAACCGCCGCAATGGTCTATCGAGCCCATAATGACGACCTCCCCCACGAACACCCTGGCCCTCGACCTGGAGTCCGGCGCCCTGGCCCTGGCCATCGCCGAGATCGCCGAAGACGCCGCGCGCCTGATCCTGCCCTACTGGCGCAGCAACACCGCCGTCGAGACCAAGTCGGACGACAGCCCCGTCACCCAGGCCGATCGCGCCGCCGAGGCCCTGATCCTCGAACGGCTGGCCGCCCTCTATCCCGGCGTCCAGACGGTGGCCGAAGAAGCTGTGGCCGCGAACGGCGCCCCGGCCTCGGCCGAGGACTGGTTCTGGCTGATCGACCCGCTGGACGGCACCAAGGGGTTCGTGCGCGGCGGCGAGGCCTTCACCGTCAACATCGCCCTGATGCATGCGGGCTATCCCGTCGCGGGCGTGGTCACGGCTCCGGCGACGGCCACGACCTGGCGCACGGACACGCCGGGCGGCGGCGCCTTCCGTCGCCAGTACGGCGAGCAGCAGGAGGGCGAGGCCCACGCCGGCGCCGAATGGCGGCCGATCAAGGTCCGCGACCGCCCGCAGGAGGGCATGGCCCTGCTGAGCCACAGCGTCACCGACGAAGAGGCCGCGCGTCTGGCCGCCCGCCACGGCTGCACCCGCTGGCAGGGCACGGATTCCTCGCTGAAATTCTGCCTGATCGCCGAGGGCCGCTTCGACGCCTATCCGCGCTCCGGCCCGACCTCGGAATGGGACACTGCGGCCGGTCAGGCCGTGCTGGAAGCCGCCGGCGGCCGCGTCCTGGCCGACGACGGCCAGCGCCTGGCCTACGGCAAGCCCAAATTCCTCAACGGCCCCTTCGTCGCCATGGGCGGCTGAGGCTTAAACCTACAGCCCCGCCTTCCACAGCAGCATCCCGGCCCGGTCGGCCAGGGCCGGGACGCCCAGTTCGTGCGCGGTCAGGACGGCTTCGTTCAGGATCAGGTGCAGGTGGGCGGGCGCAGGGCCGCCCAGGCGATGACGGGCCAGGGCCAGTTCGGCCAGACCGATCTGGTCGGCGGCCCAGTCCAGCGGCGCAGCGGCGGCGAGCCGGTCGTGCAGGCGGGCCTCCATCAGCTCCAGCCCCGCCAGGTCGCGCACAGCCTCGGCCAGGGCGATCTCGCGCGATACCCGGCGTTCGCGCACCAGGGCGCCGATGACTAGGCCGCGCCCCTGGGTCAGGGCCTCGGCCTGGTTCAACAGCATCAGGGGCGTGGCGTCGTCGCCGGCGCGCAGCACCTGAATGACGGCCCAGTCCAGCGGGCTGTGGTCGGGCGTGAACTGATCGGCGGCGGCGTCGAACATCATCCGTCCCTGGGCCAGGGCCTCGGCATGATCGGCGACGGAGGCCAGGGCCGAAAGACCCGCGCCGCACAGGGCCAGGGCGCGAGCGCGCGTCAGGGGGCGATAGTCGGGCGAGGCGTTCTCGACCAGGGCGCCGAGATCGCGTCCGGCCTGGTCCAGCAGGCGGGCGTCCCGCTTGATCACCCCGGTCTCCAGCGCCAGTCCCGCCCGATCCAGCCGCAGTTCGACGTCGTTCGCCCCCGCCTCATGCAGGGCCAGGTCCATCAGGGCGGCGGCGTCCATCAGGGCGGCGGGGTCGCCGGACAGACGGGCCTTGCGTGTCTTGAGCCGGGCATGGATCGAGGACAACTCGCCTGCGGCATGGGACCGACGCGGCCGCCCGGCGGCGTCGAGCGCGGTCAGGGCGCGATCCAGGTGAATCGGATCGCCGCACAGATCGAAGCGCAGCATCAGGGCCTGGGCCTTGTCGATCGCGGCCCGCGCCGCCCGATCCTCGCCCACGGCGGCGCGCACCAGGCTGTCGGCGCAACGGTCGGCGCGGTCCAGGCTGTCGACGGCGCCGCTGCGGCGGGCGTGTTCGCGCCACAGGGCGGCGGCGCGACTCTCGGTCTCGAACGGGCGGGCGCAGGAGACACGACCGGCGTCGGTGGTTTCGCGCCGCGCCTCAGCCGCCAGCAGATCGACGCCGATCAGCTCGACCCAGCCCAGATCCTCGCTCTCGCGGGCCTGGGCGAACAGCTTGCGAAGGTCTCGGCCGAACTCGAACATGCGATGGACGCCTCTAAATCCCGCTTCGGGACGACCAATGCGTCCCCCTGGGGTTCCAATGCAAACGCGACGCCGCCAAGGGGGTTCAGCCTGGCCTTAAGGATGATTTCGTCAATTCAGATCGGGGGTTTTCTGACGACAGCGCTGCAGGGCGGCGCGGGCCTCGGAGGCGTCGGCGTTCAGCCGACGCACGGCCTCGATCCGGGCGCGGGTCTGGTCGGCCTCGGCCGCGCGCGAGGGCTTGCCGGCGGCGGTCGCGGCCTGCATGGCCGCCAGCGACCAGAACAGGGCGGCGTCGTACAGGCGTCTGCCCTCCGCGCTTTCGCCGCCTTCCAGTTCGGACGCGGCCTGGGTCAGGCCGGCGCAGCGCACCGCCTCCTCGTAGGAGACGAGGCCGACGTTCGGCGCGTGCTGAAGCAGCAGACTGGCGATGGTCAGCAGGACCAACATGGGAAGGCTCCATAGACATCCCCCCGGACATCGCCGACATCAGATCACGTTCCGACGACGGGGAGAAGATCGAACACGGGCGCGAATTGGACAGGATTGCGAATAACTGCCGCGCTGAGCTCAAACCCTGTATGCTGCTATGCAGCAAACGGCCGGAACCCGGTTTTCGGTCTCGGCAAGACCCGCAATGGATCGTCATGCTCTACGCCTTTCATGAACTCGCCTATCAGTCGGCCCTGCCGTTTAGGGTCGGGGCCCAGATGGCCCGGCGCTTCTGGACCTCGCCGTTCAATCCGGCGGCGGACACGGCGGTCGGACGCACCGCCTACGCCTCGGCCGAACTGTTCGAGAGCGTCACCCGGCGCTACGGCAAACCGGACTGGAAGCTGGAAGCCATCGAGATCGCCGGCAAGCCGGTGCGCACCGTCGAACAGGTGATCTGGCAGAGCCCCTGGTGCCGCCTGGTCCGGTTCGCCCGCAATATCGGCGACCTGAAACGGGCCGGAAAGCCGGCCTCCGGCCCCGCCGTCCTGGTCGTCGCGCCCCTGTCGGGCCACTACGCCACCCTGCTGCGCGGCACGGTCGAGGCCTTTCTTCAGGACCACGACGTCTATGTGACCGACTGGATCAACGCCCGCCAGGTGCCGTTGCTGGAAGGCCGGTTCGATTTCTTCGACTATATCGACCACGTCCGGCGGATGCTGGCCGAGATCGGCGGCCGGGCCCATGTGGTCGGGGTCTGCCAGCCGGGGCCGCCCGTGCTGGCCGCCTGCGCCATGATGGCCGAGGACGGCGACGAGAACCGCCCCCTCTCCATGACCTTCATGGGCTCGCCCATCGACGCCCGGCTGTCGCCGACCGTGACCAACCAGTTGGCGGAGGAAAAGCCCTTCACCTGGTTCCGGTCGAACATGATCCACACCGTGCCCCTGCCCTATGCGGGGTTCGGGCGGCGGGTCTATCCGGGCTTCGTCCAGCTCTACAGCTTCATGTCGATGAACGAAGAGCGCCATCGCGACGCCCACTGGGACTATTTCAACAGCCTGATCGACGGCGACGGCGACGGGGTCGAGAAGCACGAGGAATTCTACGACGAATATCTGTCGGTGCTGGACCTGACCGAGGAATTCTACCTCCAGACCATCGACATCGTCTTCCAGCAGCATCTGCTGGCGCGCGGCCTGCTGGAGCATCGCGGACGCAAGGTCGATCTGACGAAGATCACCGACATCGGCCTGATGACGGTCGAGGGCGAGAAGGACGACATCTCCGGCGTCGGCCAGACCCAGGCGGCCCACGGCCTGTGCCCCAACATCCCCGAGGACCGACGGGTGCTGTACGTCCAGCCCAACGTGGGCCATTACGGCGTCTTCAACGGTCGTCGCTTCCGTGACGAGATCTATCCCCGCGTCCGCGATTTCATCGCCCAGAACGAGGCCCTCGGTGGCGTATCGCAACGGTCAGCGTCTGCCGCTTGACGACGGGGGCTTGGGCTCCGGTTCCGGCCCCACACTGAGACTGTCGGTCAATCCCCGCGCCCGGCGTCTGTCGGTGCGGATCGATGCGCGCGCGGGCGAGGCGGTGGTGATCGCCCCGACCGAGCGCGGCCTGGCCCAGGCCGTGGCCTTCGCCCGTTCGAAAAGCGTCTGGATCTCCGAACGCCTGGCGGTGCGGCCCAAGGGCCGACCGCTGGAGCCCGGCCAGGTCATCTCATTGCGCGGCCGCCCGGTCCGCCTGGAGGCGACGCCCGGCGCCGGCGCAGCCCGCCTGGTCGAAGACGGAACCGTCATCCGCTCGGGCGGCGAGGGCGAGGCCTACGCCCGCCGGGTCGAGAACCTGCTGAAGCGCGAGGCGCGCAGCACGCTGTTGGACCGCACCGACCATCATCTGCGCGCCCTGGGCCAGGCGCCGGTCACGGTCTCCATCGCCGACACCCGATCCCGCTGGGGCTCGTGCAGCCCGCACAACCGCACCATCCGCTATTCCTGGCGCGTCATCATGGCCCCGCCGCCGGTCATCGACTATCTGGCCGCCCACGAGGTCGCCCACCTGGTCCACGCCGACCACAGCCCGGCCTACTGGTCGGTCGTCGAACGCCTGGTCGGCGACCACAAGCCCTGGCGCAAATGGCTGAAGGACTATGGTGCGGCCCTGCACGCCGTGGGGCGATAGAACCCACTCCTCCCCCCTTGGGGGAGGTGGATCGGCGCGTAGCGCCGAGACGGAGGGGGCAAGAGAGCGCCGCTAAGGCGGCGCCTCCACAAATGGCGGGCCTGTGTCGCCCCCCTCCACCCCCGCGCGAAGAGCGCGGCGGTCCCCCTCCCCCTTGGGGGAGGATCAGAAGAACAACGGGTCGCTTCGCTTCTCGGCCGGCAAACGGCCTTCGAGCTGTTGGTCCGGCGTGTCGCGCGGGGCGGGCTGGGGCGAGGTGGGGCGAACGACCGGCGCCCTCGACGCCGGTTGAGACGGCTGCTGGGCCGGCTCTTCCACATAGGGATCGCCCAGGCTCGGATCGACCGGCTCGACCGGGGCTCCACCTTCGTCCAGACCGCCCTGGCCCAGACCCGACATCAGATCGCCGACGGGATCCGGCGCGGTCCAGCCCTCGGGCATGGGCGGGCCGTCCGGGATGCGCGGCGCGTTCAGGCGCGGCAGGGCCGCCTCCATGAAGCCCTTCCAGATGGCGGCGGGCGACGAGCCGCCGGTCACGCCGCGCATGGCGGTGTTGTCGTCCTTGCCCACCCAGACGGCGGTGACGAAGCCGCCGGTGTAGCCGACGAACCAGGCGTCCTTGTAGTCCGAGGTCGTGCCCGACTTGCCCGCCAGATCGCGCCCGGCGATGGCCGCGCTGCGCCCGGTGCCCGAGGTCATGACCCCGCGCAACATCTGGTTCATATAGTACAGCGACGGATTGTTGATCGCCTGGCCGCTCTGGCCGCTGGCCCGCTGATAGATGACCCGGCCCTGGGGGGTGCGGATGCGGCTGATGCCATAGGCCTCGACCCGGCGGCCGCCGTTGGCGAAGGCGTCATAGGCGGTGGCCATCTCCAGCGGCGAGACCTCGACGGCGCCCAGGGCCATGGCGGGCTCCAGACCGATGCGGCTCTCGATGCCCAGGCGCCGCGCGGCGCGGGCCACGCTGTCGCGTCCGATCTGGTCGGCGACATAGGCCGCCACCGTATTGGTCGACTGGGCCACGGCCTGGGCCAGGGTCATGTTTCCGCTGAAGGTGTTGGAATAGTTCTTGGGCGACCAGTTGCCGATGGTGATGGGCTGATCGACCACCGGGGTTTGGGGCGTATAGCCGGCCTCGACCGCCGCCAGATAGACGAAGGGCTTGAAGGCCGAGCCCGCCTGGCGACGCGCCTCGACGGCGCGGTTGAACTGGCTGTCGGCATAGGAGCCGCCGCCGATCATGGCCCGCACCCGGCCGTCGCCGTCCAGGGCGACCAGGGCCGCCTGTTCGACGCCCTTGCGCTCGTCACGGTCCAGAATGCGGCGCACCGACCGTTCGGCGGCCGTCTGCAGCGTCAGGTCCAGGGTGGTCTCGACCACCATGTCCTCGGTCGGTTCGCCGACCAGGCCGCGGATCGACTGGTCCAGCCAGTCGATGAAATACTGGGCGTGCTGGGTCGCCAGGGTGCGCGACACGATGATCGGCTGGGTCACGGCCTCCTCGCGCTGGGCGGCGGTGATGACCCCGGCCTCTTCCATCTCGTTCAGCACGACGGTGGCGCGGGTGGCGGCCCGCTCGCTTTCGGACACGGGCGAATAACGCGACGGGGCCTTCAGCAGCCCGGCCAGAAGCGCGGCCTCGCCTACCGTCAGATCCTTGGCCGACTTGTCGAAATAGCGTTGCGACGCCGCCTCGATCCCATAGGCGCCGGCGCCGAAATAGACCCGGTTCAGATACAGGGCCAAGATCTCCTTCTTGGAGAATTTCATCTCCAGCCACACCGCCAGCATCAGTTCCTGCACCTTGCGGCGCAGGTTCTGGTCGGGCGTCAGGAACAGGTTCTTGGCCAGTTGCTGCGTCAGGGTCGAGCCGCCCTGCACCACCCGGCCGGCGCGCATATTGGTCGCCGCCGCCCGCATCATGCCGATGGGGTCGAAACCGGGGTGGTGATAGAAGCGCCGGTCCTCGATGGCGATGAAGGCGGCCGGCACATAGTCGGGCAGGGAGTCCAGATCGGCGGGCGGCGCCATCTGGGTGCCCCGGGTGGCGATCAGGGCGCCGTTGCGGTCCAGATAGGTGATCGAGGGCTGACGATCGACATTATACAGGCTTGAGGTGTCGGGCAGGCCGCGCGCGAACACGGCGAAGAAGACCACCAGGAAGATCAGTCCCCAGACGGCCAGCACCACGCCCCAGTAGAGCGCCTGTTGCAGCCGCGTGCGAGCCGGCTTTGCGCCGCCCTGCTGCCCGCCCCCGAACCCTGGACCCGCCATGACTTTCCTTCAGATGCCGCGCTCAGCGGGATTAAGCTCTACGGACATGTATCGCGTATGAACCGCCGCCGAAACGGCCCCGTCGATATCACGCGACCGTGAGCGGCTATTTCGCCGAAAGAAAGGCGTCCAGTTCGCCGTAGAAGGCCTGGGGCTGGTCCAGCATGATGAAATGGGCGCTGTCGTCGATCCGTTTCAGGGTCACGCCGGGCAGGTTGGCGAAGGACATCTGATAGATGGCGTCGGTGATCTGGGGCGTCATGCGCGGATCGTTGAACTTGACGTACAGCACTTCGGTCGGGGCCGTGATCCTGGTCAGTTCGGGCCGCAGGTCGGTGGTCACCAGCTCGCGGAAGGCGGCGGCCGAGACCTTCTGGTCGCTGGCCCGCATGTCTTCCAGCGCCGCCTCGCGGCGGCTCTCGGTATTGATCATGCCGGTGATGGCCGTCGTCGCCTGGGCGACATAGGCCTCGCGCGGGCTGCCGGCCTGCGCGGCCCAGATCTGGTCCGCGACCGGCGTCACCGCCTCGGCCGTGGTTCCGGGCGGGCCGAACATGGCGCCCATGAAGGGGATCATGTCCACCACCATCAGCTTGCCGACGCTGTCCGGATGGCGCACCGCCAACATCAGGCCGATGGTCCCGCCCATCGAATGGCCGACGACGGCCGGCTTGATCAGCTCCTGCTCGCGGATATAGCGGGCGATCTCCTCGGCGACCGGGGCGGCGACCGGCGTCGGCGTCGCGCCTTGAGCATTGCCCTCGGCCGGGGCGCCCGCGAAACCCTGGACATGGATGCGATGGACGCGCCAGCCGACGCCGTCCTGGGCCGTCAGGTGATCCACCGTCCCCTGCCAGATCTCGGGCGAGGAGCTGAGGCCGGGGATCAGGATGATGTCGCGTCCGTCCATATCCCCGTCCACGCGGACGTGGATGCGGTCGGAGGCGAACTCCGCGTGATGATGACCGTGGCCGACCTCGGGATGGGCCCCATGCCCGTCCTGGGCCCCAGCCGGAGTTTGAACAGCGGTGGCGGCGAACAGCACGGCGGCGAAACCTAAGGCGCGAAACATGGCGAAACTCCCCTGTGAGACGGCCGTTATGCCACCTCTACTTTATCTTGCAAAGTTCTCTATGAGCTCCGGGAGGACAGACCCCGCGTCCCTCTGTTAGAAGGCGCTCATGAAGCCTGTAGACGCTCCCCCCGTCCAGTCCCCTCAAGCCGAAGCCGCCCCCTCAAAGGCGGGCGCCCAGCCCTTCGGCAAGGGATTCGTCGCCGACGCCTGGTACTTCGTCGCCCTGTCCCGCGACGTCGCTCCGGCCGGCTTGAAACGCTACGAGATCATGGGCGAGCCCGTCCTGATCGGCCGCACACGCGCGGGCGCCGTCTATGCGATGCGCGACATCTGCCCCCACCGCGCCGCGCCCCTGTCAGCCGGGAAACTGGTCGAAAAGCCCGGCGAGGGCGAGACCATCGAATGCCCCTATCACGGCTGGCGCTTCCGCCCCGACGGGGTCTGCGCCGCCATTCCGTCCCTGGTCGAGGACCAGGCGTTCGAGGCCAATCGCATCAAGGTGCGCGCCTTTCCGGTGCGCGAGAGCCAGGGCATGGTCTTCGTCTGGATGGCGTCCGACGCCCGCAATCCGATGGAGCCGGACCACGCGCCCCCCGTCTTCCCGGGCGTGGTCGGATCAGGCCCGAAACTGGTCGAGGCGATGGAGTTCGACAGCCATATCGACCACGCTGTCGTCGGCCTGATGGACCCGGCCCACGGGCCGTATGTCCACCAGCAATGGTGGTGGCGGTCCGAACATTCGATGCACGAAAAGGCCAAGGCCTTCGCTCCCGCCGACTTCGGCTGGGCCATGGTGCGTCACACCCCCTCATCCAACAGCCGGCTCTACAGGATCCTGGGCGGCGCCCCGGCGACGGAGATCACCTTCCGCCTGCCCGGCTATCGCTGGGAGCATATCCAGGTCGGGGAGAAACAGGTCCTGGCCCTGACCTGCCTGACCCCGATCAGCGAGACCAGGACCCGCATCACCCAGATCTTCTGGTCGGACCACTGGGTCTTCGACCTGGCCAAGCCCTTCCTGCGCATGGGGGTGGTCGCCTTCCTGAAACAGGACGGCGGCATGGTGAACCTGCAGAACGAAGGCCTGCGCTACGACCCCGCCCTGATCTGGATCGACGACGCCGACAAACAGGCCAAATGGTACCAGCAGCTGAAGCGCGAATGGGCGAAGAGCCGGGCTGAGGGGCGGGAGTTCGTCAACCCGATCCAGCCCACGACGCTGCGGTGGAAGAGCTGAATCCGCTTCCTTCTCCCCTTGCGGGAGAAGGTGGCCCGAAGGGCCGGATGAGGGGTTGTTAGATGTTGGGTCGGACAGGGTCGTCGTGCATCCGCCGCCCCCTCATCCGACCTCGCTGCGCTCGGCCACCTTCTCCCGCAAGGGGAGAAGGAAGAATCGTTTACAGCCTCAATCCGGCTTCACCGGCCAGATCGGCCAGTTTCACCATCGGCCGCGGGCCCCAGTGGGCGATGACTTCGGAGGCGGCCAGCGAGCCCAGCTTGCCGGCCTCTTCCAGCGTCAGGCCGCGCGCGACGCCCAGCAGGAAGCCGGCGGCGTACTGGTCGCCGGCGCCCGTGGTGTCGATGACCTTGGCGACCGGATAGGCGGCGACCGTCACCCGCTCGTCGCCGGCGATCACCACCGAGCCGTGCTCGCCACGCGTCACGGCGGCGATCTCGACGATGGCGGCCAGTTTCGCGGCGGCGGCGTCAAAATCTTCGGTTTCGAACAGGGCGGCCAGTTCGGCTTCGTTGGCCAGGACGATGTCGGCCGACTGTTCGATGAAGCTCAGCAGTTCGGCCCGCCAGCGGGCGACGACGAAGGTGTCCGACAGGGTGATGGCCACCTTGCGGCCGGCCTTGTGCGCGGCGGCGGCGGCGCGTTCGAAGGCGGCGCGGGCCGGGGCCGGGTCGAACAGATAGCCTTCCAGATAGACGATCTGGCTGGCCCCGATCAGGGCCTCGTCGATGTCGTCGGCGTACAGCTGGTTGGCGGCGCCCAGGAAGGTCGCCATGGTCCGCGCCCCGTCCGACAGGACGTTGATCAGGCAACGGCCGGTGCCGAAGCCGTTGTCCGCCCCGCCGTTCAGGACCGGGGTGTCGAAGTGGACGCCGGCGGCGCGGATGTCGTGGCTGAACACCTCGCCCAGGACATCATCGGCCACCTTGCCGATATAGGCCGCCCGGCCGCCGAACGAGCCGACGCCCGCCACGGTGTTGCCGGCCGATCCGCCCGAGGCCTCGACCCCCGGCGCCATGGCGTCATACAGGGCGGCGCTGCGTTCGGCGTCGACCAGCTGCATCGAGTTGGGGGCCAGGTCCTGGGCCGTCAGGAAGGCGGCGTCACAGGGGCTGAGCACGTCGACGATGGCGTTGCCGACAGCGCAGACGTCATATTGGGCGGTGTTCTGGGTCATGGTCGCGCCTTAGCGGTTGAAGGCCCGCACGTCACCCGAAAACATATAAGGAAGCCCTTATATGCGTCGGCGGGTTGCGATACGGAGGCGTCATGACCCAGATCGCCGTCCTGACCCCCGATCCGACCGACAAATCCTACATCGGCCGCTGGCCCGAGGTGCTGACAAGGCTGACGGCGACGCTGGAAGGGACCGGCGCGACGGTTACGGCGACGCCCTGGACCGATCATGTCGAGGACGCCTCGGCTCTGGCCGCCTATGACCTGATCCTGCCGGTCATCGCCTGGGGCTATCACCGCGACCATGCCCGCTGGCTGAAGGCCTGCGTGACCTGGACCGAAGCGGGCCTGCCGGTCGCCAATTCGGCCTCGGTGCTGGGCTGGAACTCGGACAAGACCTATCTGGCGCGACTGGTCGACAAGGGCGTGCCCATTCCGCCGACGCGGTCGAGCGAGGCGATCACTCAGGACCAGGTGGATGCGGCCTTTGCGGAAACTGGAGCCCCGGTGCTGATCGTCAAGCCGACCGTCTCGGCCGGAGCCTTCCGCACCCTGCGTCTCACGCCCGGCCAGCCTCTGACCGATGCCCCGCAAGGCCCGGCCATGATCCAGCCCTATCTGAAATCGATCGAGACCGAGGGCGAGACCTCGCTGCTCTTCTTCGGCGGCCGGTTCAGCCATGCGGTCAACAAGCGGCCTGTGCCCGGCGACTTCCGCATCCAGATCCAGTTCGGCGGCCTCTATACGGCCGTGACGCCGGACGCGGCGGCGATGGCCCTGGCCGAACAGGTGCTGGCCGCCATCGAGGAGCCGCTGCTCTACGCCCGCATTGATATGGCCCGCGACGACGCCGGCGCCTGGGTGCTGATGGAGGCGGAACTGATCGAGCCCGACTTCTACTTGGACCATGATCCGGCCGACGGCGCTGGGTTCGCCCGCGCCGTCAGCGAACGGCTGGGCGGCTAGAAGCCCGCCTGACGCGAGCGGGCCGGCGCCCGAACGGCCGCAAAGGCCGCGATCCGGGCGTGGGCGTCACGAATCGGGGCCGGGGCGCGGTCGGCGCCGCCTTCGCTGACCTGGAACCGTCCGACCAGTTGCGTCAGGTCCGACGCCTCGCGGCTCAGGCTCAGGCTGGCGGCGGTCGATTCCTCGACCATCGCGGCGTTTTGCTGGGTGACCTGGTCCATCTCGTTCACGGCCGTATTGACCTCGGCTAGGGCCAGGGCCTGTTCCTGGGTCGAGGCGCGAATCTCGCCCATCAGATGGGTGATGTCGTTGATGCGCACGGCGATGGCCGACAGGGCCTCGCCGGATTCGCGGACCAGCACGACCCCGCTCTTGACCTGGGTGCTGCTGGTCGAGATCAGGGTCTTGATCTCCCGCGCCGAGTCCGCCGACCGCTGGGCCAGGGCCCGAACTTCGGAGGCCACCACGGCAAAGCCGCGACCGGCTTCGCCCGCGCGCGCCGCCTCGACCCCGGCGTTCAGGGCCAGAAGGTTGGTCTGGAAGGCGATTTCATCGATGACGCCGATGATCTGGCCGATCTGATCTGAGGATTTCTCGATCTCGCCCATGGCTGTGATGGCGCGCTGGACGACGGCGCCGCCAGTCTCGGCCTGGCTGCGGGTCTGGCCCACGACCACATCCGCAGCCTGAGCGTTCTCAGCCGCCTTGCGGACGGTGGCGGTGATCTCGTCCAGGGCGGCGGCGGTCTGCTCCAGACCGGCGGCCTGACGTTCGGTGCGACGCGACAGATCCTCGGCTGCGCTGCTGATTTCATTGGCGCCCGACTGCATGGACCCCGCGTTGCCGCGGATGACGGCGACCGCCTCATCCAGGGCCGCCATGGCGCGGTTGAAGTCCTCGCGCAGAATGGCGTAGTCGCCGGGGAAGGCCTCGCCGATCCGATACGACAGGTCGCCGGCCGCCATGGCCGACAGGCCGCGCCCCGTGGCCTGGACGACGGAAGCCTGAACTTCGGCCGCCACGCGATCAGCCTCGGCGCGGCGCTCGCGCTCGACCTCCGCAGCCGTGACGTCGGTCGCGAACTTGACGACCTTGTAGGGTTTGCCGTCAGCGCCGAAGATCGGGTTGTAACTGGCCTCGATCACTGCACGGGCGCCGCCCTTGCCATAGCGGATGAACTTGTCTGCGATGAACTCGCCCGCGTTCAGCCGACGCCAGAAGTCCGTGTAGGCGGGCGAGGCGGCCTCGGCGGGGTCCATCAGCATGCGGTGATGGCGGCCCTTAACCTCGGCCAGCTCATAGCCGATCACCGCGAGGAAGTTCGGATTGGCCGAGATGATGGTGCCGTCCAGCTCGAACTCGATCACGGCCTGCGACCGCTGAACCGCCGCCATCATGCTGCGCAGCTCGGCGGTCTCCGCCGCATCGGGGGAGGGGCGGGGCTGGAAGAAGGATTTCATGACGGACGTTCTACGCGAGCAGTTGATGTCCTGAATCGTGACATCAATTCGTTACGACGCGGCGCCCATGTATTTAGCCTCGACAAGCATCCAAATAGTGCATCCACTCGTATTTGGAATAAGCGCGGCAAATCACGATAGGCGATCATTCAACCCTGAATATCGCAATCCAAGGACCTGCCATTGTTACAGTTGCTTTCTACAGCATTATCGCCCCGCCAAGTTTTGCAACTGAAAATCGCTTTCGCCATCACCTTGGCGGCCCGGCGTTTCCAGACCGTAGCCGCCGAAGCCCGGCAGGCCTGCGGCCAGGAGGCGGCGCGGACCAGTCTGCTCTATTTCCTGGAGGGATCTCCCAGAGGCCTGACCCAGACGGAATTGGCGAGCCGTCTGGAGATCTCCGGCCCCAGCCTGACCCGGCAACTCGACAAGCTCGAGAGGCTGGGCTTCGTCAGCCGGCGCCGCATGATTGGCGACGGCCGGGTGCGTCTGATCATGATCGAGCCGGCCGGTCGCGAAGCCTTGCTGGAGTTGGACGTCCACGCCTCCGAAATGCGCGACCGCATATTCGGGGATATTCCACAGGCGGATCTGGAAACAGCCCAGCGCGTGCTGGATAAACTGGCGGCGCGTCTGGCCGTCCATCCAGGCCTGGCCGCGAAACCGTCCTAGCCCGCCTCGCCCAGCGCCATCAGCCCCGCCCGCGACGGGCACAGGTCGGCGATGACGCAAGACAGGCATTTGGGTTTGCGCGCCGTGCAGGTGTAGCGTCCGTGCAGGATCAGCCAGTGGTGCGCCTTGGGCAGCCACTGCTCCGGCACGACCTTGAACAGCTGGGCCTCCACCTTGTCGGGCGTGGCCGCATTGGCCAGGCCCAGCCGGTGCGAGACGCGGAAGACATGGGTGTCCACCGCGATGGCGGCCTCGATCCCCAGTTCGTTCAGCACCACCGAGGCGGTCTTGCGCCCCACGCCGGGCAGGGCCTGCAGATCGGCCCGGTTCAGCGGAACCTCGCCGCCGTGCTTCTCCAGCACCAGGCGGGACAGGGCGATGACGTTGCGGGCCTTGCCGCGATACAGGCCGATGGAGGCGATGTAGGGGATCAGCCCCTCCTCCCCCAGGGCCAGCATCTTCTGCGGCGTGTCCGCCACCCGGAACAGCCGCTCGGTCGCCTTGTTGACCGACACGTCCGTCGCCTGGGCCGACAGGGCCACCGCGACGACCAGGGTGAAGGGGTTGGAGAAGTTCAGCTCGGTCTTCGGCTCGGGCATGACGCCGGACAGACGCTCGAAAATGGCCTCGACCCGGTCCTCGTCCGGCGGCCAGCGCAGCACGGGCACAGACGCGCCGGTCATCACCGCCGGGCGGTTCGGACCGGGTTTGCGCCGC
This sequence comes from Brevundimonas sp. GW821-FHT10E09, assembly GCF_058809375.1. Taxonomy (NCBI): domain Bacteria; kingdom Pseudomonadati; phylum Pseudomonadota; class Alphaproteobacteria; order Caulobacterales; family Caulobacteraceae; genus Brevundimonas; species Brevundimonas sp. GW821-FHT10E09. Next base: position 39,218 of record NZ_JBXASO010000002.1, read on the forward strand.
TTGGCGACAGGTTTTCGGACCTTGGTCGGCGTCATGCCTCGCTGTCGCCGTCGTCGCGGCGCGGGTCAAGACCCAGGCTGGTCAGGGCCGCATCCGCCGCCCGTTCGCCCTCCATCCAGGCCCCGTGGGCCGTGCCGTAATAGACCGGCGCCGTCGCCTCGCCCGCCAGGAAGATCCGGTCCTCGACCGCGATCCGTAACTTCGCCCGGTCCCCCGCATGGCCCGGCAGGGCGTGGGAATAGGCGCCGCGCGACCAGGGATCGACGCCCCAGTTCGACACGGCCACGGCCTCCAACCGCCGCCGCAGGTTCGACCCCAGGGCCGCCACCAGTTCGGACACGGCGAAATCGACCAGGGCGGCGGGCCCCTCCGCCTCCAGCCCCCAGGCCAGCCCGGCGCCGAAATAGGCCTCGATCATCGGCCGCCCGAACGGCCGCAGGTGATAGCCGCCGGTCTCGGCCGTATCGATCCGGGCCCACAACTGGGTGTCAGGCTGGAAATCGCCCGCGCCCCGCACCGTCATATGCACCTTGGACGCCAGCCCCAGAGGCACGCCCGCCGTCGCCTCCAGCCAGGCCGGAACGGGCGGATCGATCCGCACCGCCTCGGTGGCGATCAGACTGTTGGGAACCGTCAGGATCACCACCCGCGCCGTCAGCTCGCCCCGGCTGGTCTCCAGCCGCAGCAGGGGGCCGGACCGGTCGATCCGGCGCACGGCGCAGTCGCGCACCACGACGTCGGACACCGCCTCGCCCAGACGGGCGATCAGCCGGCCATAACCTTCGCGCACCCGCCAGTTCACCCCGGTGTCGCCATAGGCGTCGTAATCCAGGCTGGACACCTCGGCGAACCGCGCCCCGTTCAGGGCGCCCGAAATGGCGTCCATCCGGGCGTTCCAGCGACAGTCCGGGTCGAAGAAGTCGGACGCGGGCCGGTCTTCGCCCCGCCCGGCCGCTTCCGTCACACGCTGGTCGAAGGCGGCGAAGGCCTCGCCGAACTCGGCCAGATCGGCCCGCGTGATCTCGTGGTCGAAGGCCTGGGTCCGCCACGGCGGCGGCGTCTGGTCCAGCGTCAGCCCTTCGGCCTCGACCCGCCCGGCCAGGACATTGTCGTCGGCCGAGTGCAGCCAGCCGCAGCCCATGTCCAGACCCTCGCCCTCGACCCGCGCCGTCCAGGCGCGTCCGCCGATCCGGTCGCGGGCCTCCAGCACCAGGACCGACAGGCCGGGCCGCATCAGCCGGCGCGCGGCTGCGATCCCGGCCGCGCCCGCGCCGATCACGACGACATCGACCTGGGACGGCAGCGGATGGGAGGCTCGGGCGCGGTCGCTCATGGGCCGAGGACATACACGAAAAGAGGCTTTGATCGGCCTCTTCGCGATTGGACATTGATTTTTGGACGGCGACGTCCATTTTAGCCCCGCTTCAAAACGCCGCACCCTCCCCCCGGATGTCCCATGTCGCCTGAACTGAAGAAACGCCTGCCCCTGTTCGCCGCCATTCTCGTCGGCCTCGCCCTGGTCGCGGGCGGGATCGTCTGGTGGATCAACGGCCAGAGGTGGGAAAGCACCGACAACGCCTTCGTCCAGGCCGACACCACCCTGATCAGCCCCCAGCTGGCGAGCCGAGTGACCGAGGTCCTGGTCGGCGACAACCAGCGGGTCGAGGCCGGTCAGATCCTGGTCCGGCTGGACGACGCCAATCAACGCGCCGAACTGGCCCGCGCCGAGGCCAATCTCCAGGCGGCCATCGCCGCCGTCGGCAATGTCGACGCCCAGGCCGAGCAGGAGAAGGCCGCCATCGCCGCCCGCGCCGCCGCCGTGACCCAGGCCCGCGCCCAGGCGGGTCTCGCCCGCGCCGAGGTCGACCGCTACGGCAAGCTGGCCCAGCAGGGCTGGGTCTCGCAGCAGCGGATCCAGACCGAACGCGCCGGCGCCGCCACCGCCGACGCCAGCGTGCAACAGGCCCAGGCCGCCCTGGTCGCCGAACAGCGCACCGCCGGGGTGCTGGGCTCGACGCGCGAACAGAGCGTCGCCGCCGTCGAACAGGCCCGCGCCGTGGTCGAAACCGCCCGCATCGCCTTGGAACGCACCGTCATCCGCGCCCCCATCGCCGGCGTCGTCGGCGCCCGCAGCGTCCGGCCCGGCCAATACGTCAACGCCGGAACCCAGCTGCTGTCCATCGTGCCCCTGACCCAGACCTATATCGTCGCCAACTTCAAGGAGACCCAGCTGGACCGGATGCGACTGGGCCAGACGGTCGAGATTTCCGCCGACGCCTTCCCCGGCCGCAAGATCGAGGGCCGGATCGACAGTTTCGCCCCCGCCACCGGGTCCGAATTCGCCCTGATCCCGGTCGAGAACGCCACCGGCAACTTCACCAAGATCACCCAGCGGGTGCCCGTGCGGATCGTCGTCAGCGGCGCCGACCGCAGCCTGGCCCTGCGTCCCGGCCTGTCGGTTGACGTCAAGGTCGATCTGAAGAGCCAGGGTGGCCAGAGCTTCGCCGAGGCCTCCATCGGGACGCCTCGCCCGTGACCACCGCCAACCCGGCTGCGGCTGGGGGCGGGGTCACGCCGCAGAGCCCCGTCGCCGGCCATCCCGAGATCAACTGGACCATGCTGCTGCTCGGCTTCGCCGGCATGGTGGTGGGCCAGTTCATGGCCATTCTGGACATCCAGATCGTCGCCGCCTCCCTGCCCCAGATCCAGGCCGGCGTCGGCGCCTCGGCGGACGAGATCAGCTGGATCCAGACCGCCTATCTGATCCCCGAGGTGGTGATGATCCCCCTGTCCGGCTTCCTGTCGCGGCTATGGGGCACCCAGAAGCTGTTCCTGGCCTCGTGCGCCGGCTTCGTCCTGATGAGCATCGCCACGGGCCTGTCGACCTCCATCGACATGATGATCCTGTTCCGGGCCATCCAGGGCTTCGTCGGCGGGGCCATGATCCCGACCGTCTTCGCCGTGGCCTTCACCGCCTTCCCGCCGGACAAGCGGGTCACGGCCAGCGTGGTCATGGGCCTGATCGTCACCCTGGCCCCGACCGTCGGCCCGACCCTGGGCGGACACCTGACCGAATGGCTCAGCTGGCGCTGGCTCTTCTTCATCAATGTGGCGCCGGGCCTGCTGGTCCTCTTCCTGGTCGGCCGCTACGGAAACTTCGACAAGGGCGACCCGTCCCTGGCCAAGGGCTTCGACTGGTGGGGCCTGGGCTTCATGGCCGTCTTCCTGATGAGCATGCAGTATGTGCTGGAGGAGGGCGCCAGGAACGACTGGTTCGACGACACCTCCATCCTGCTTCTGGCGGTGGTCGCGGCCGTGGCGGGGCCGGTCTTCGTCTGGCGCTCGCTGACCTATCGCCAGCCGATCGTCGAGTTGCGCGCCTTCACCAACCGCAACTTCCTGGTCGGCTTCATCATGACCTTCACGGTGGGATTCGCCCTGTTCGGCGGCACCTTCCTGCTGCCGCTGTTCCTGGGCCGGGTGCGTGATTATTCGTCGGCCGAGGTGGGCACGACCATGGTGGTTTCCGGCCTGGCCATGTTCGCCACCGCCCCCTTCGCCGGGCGGCTGGTGCGCAAGATGGACGCCCGCATCCTGATGTTCGGCGGCTTCATGATGTGCGCCTGGGGCATGTGGGAGGCGCGGCTGGTCACGGACGAATGGGGCTTCTGGCAGTTCGCCTCGGTCCAGGCCTTCCGGGGCGTCGGCGTCATGCTGGCGATGATCGCCTCGCAGCAGGTGACGATGGCCACCCTGCCGCCGCACATGGTCAAGAACGCCTCGGGTCTGGTGAACCTGTCGCGCAACGTCGGCGGGGCCTTCGGCCTGGCGATCCTGAACACCGGCCTGACCACCAATACCGCTGTCCATATCGGCGAGCTTACCAGCGGCATCACCCAGGGCGACCAGGCGATGCGTCACATGATGGCCGGCATGGCCCAGAGGTTCGCGGGCACCATCGACCCGGCCGCCTCTGCGATGAAGGCCGTCTATGGAATTCTGCAGAAACAGGCCACGACCATGGCCTTCGGCGACGCCTTCGCCCTGCTGGGCATCATGTGCGCCGGCGCCGCCTTCGTCACCCTGCTGGCCCAGCCGGTCAAGGCCCAGCCGGGCGCGCCCCCGTCGGACGCCCACTGATGGCCCGCCGCCGGGGTCAGGTCGACGAGAAGAAGAGCGAGGCCATCCTCGACGCCGCCGCGACCCTGTTCGCGGACAAGGGTCTGGCGGTGTCGATGGACGAAATCGCCCGCGTCGCCGGCGTTTCCAAACAGACGGTCTACAACCGCTTCGCCTCCAAGCTGGAGATCGCCCGGGCCATGGCCAGCCAGAGGTCCGACGCGGTGGCGGCGCCGCTGAAGGCGCCCGGCGACCCTGCCGCGGTGCTGGAGGCCTTGGCCCTGAGCCTGCTGGAGCGCATCTGCCACCCGGACAAGGTCGGCTCGATGCGCGGCGTGGTGCTGATGTCGACCGAAGCTCCCGAGATCGCCCAGGCCGTCTATGAGGCCGGGCCCCTGCGCAGCCTGAAACTGCTGTCGGCCTGGCTGGCGGACCAGACGCGCGCGGGCCGGCTGAACGTGCCCGACCCCGACGGGGCGGCCGAGATGTTCTCGGGCCTGGTCCTGGGCCACGGCCATCTGCGGGCCATGCTGAACGTGCCCCAGATCGACGCCGACCACCGCCTCCGCCGCGCCCGCGAGGCCGCACGGGTCTTCGTCGCGGCCTATGCGCCGACCGCCTATGCGCCTGGCCAGGATCGCGCTAGTTGAGACCCGCCGCGTAGAGGAGTTCGCCCATGCTGATCCACCTGTCGTCCTGGCCCGAGATCGACGCCCAGATCGCGTCGGGCCGGCCCCTGTCGAAGACGGTCGTCGTGCCGATCGGCTCCAACGAGCAGCACGGGCCGACGGGCCTGTTGGGCACCGACTGGCTGTGCCCCGAGATCATCGCCCACGAGGCCGAGCGTTCGGACGCCGCCCTGATGGTCGCCCCCACCTTCAACATCGGCATGGCCCAGCACCACCTGGCCTTCGCCGGCACCATCTCCTTGCGCCCCTCCACCTTCATGGCCGCCATCACCGACTGGGTCTCGTCGCTCAGCCGCCACGGGTTCGAGCGGATCTATTTCCTCAACGGCCACGGCGGCAACGTCGCCACCATCGAGGCGACCTTCTCGGAAATCTACGCCGAATGGAGCTTCGTCGAGGACGAACCCCCATTTGTTCTGAAGCTCAAGAACTGGTGGGACCTGCCGGGCGTCCAGGGCCTGTGCAACTCGATCTTCCCCACCGGCCACGGCATGCACGCCACCCCGTCCGAGATCGCCGTGACCCAGGCCGCCTATCCCGACCGGATCAAGACGGCCGACTACAGCCCCCAGATCGCGCCCAGCGGCCCGATCCGCGACGCCCTCGACTATCGCGCCCGCTTCCCCGACGGCCGCATCGGCTCCGACCCGGCCCAGGCCAACCCCGAAAAGGGCCGCCGCATCATCGACCTGGCCGTCCCCGCCCTGCTGTCCGACGTCGCGGCCTTCGCCGCCGAGGCCCGGCCCGGAGACGCGTCCTGACCCGCAAGACCTGCGCCACCGGCGTTCCAACACCGGCTGTTCTGGGCGCCGAAATGCTGTCCGCCTCGGCCGAGGTCATCGCGGCGCGCACCACCCTGATGGTCCACGGCCTGACCGATCCGGCCGGCCAGGACAGGGTCGAACTGTCGCTGATGAGCTCGGAAAAGACCGAGGCCCTGTCCGCCTCCGCCGCCGCGCTCGCCGCCAGCGCCGGGACCGTCGGCAAACGCCTGGGCCAGGCCGCCCTGGACGAAGGCGCACGCGCCCTGCAGGCGGCGACTGAAATCGCCGGCGCCCGGACCCCGGCCGAAGCCGCCCAGGCCCAGTTCCGTTACGCCCTGGGCTGGTGGAGCCGCGCCGCCGGCCAGGCCCTGACCCTGAACGCCGAACTGACCCAGGCCCAGACCGACGCCCTGACCCCCATCCACAAGACCGCCGTCGCCAACGCCAAGCGGTTGAGGAAGTCGTAGGGGCAACCGCTCACCCCCCGTCATCTTCGGGCTTGACCTGGGATGCGGATATTCGGACTAGCGCGGCGAGCAAAAGGGCTAGCCGGACGCATCAAGCGATGCTGCTAGGTGATCCACGATGGCCCGTACTTTCGCTGACGGCCGCGGCCCCGCCGGAAAAACAGCGTAAACCTCGGCGGGTTCGAGACGATAGCGATCGAGCAATTGTACAAGCTGGCCGCTGCGCAGTTCTTCTCCTGCCATGACGCGGGTGGCCAGCGCGACGCCGAGCCCTGCGACTGCGGCTGCAAGGACCCCTGGCGCCGAGTTGATCCAGAGTTTCGCCGAGACATCGACTGACGTAGCGGTGTGATTGTGCGTGAAGCGCCAGCTCTCGCGGCCGAACAATCCGTGCTGGACAATGCAATCGTGCCCGGCGAGTTCAGCGGGACTTGCAGGCTCGCCACGTGAAGAGAGATAGGCGGGCGCGGCGACCACCAGCCGTTCGACCCGCGCGATTCTGCGAGCGCCGAAGGTGGAGTCGTCGAGCGGCCCGACTCCTAGGCGTATGGCCACGTCGACCCCCTCCGTGACGAGGTTCTGGCGCGCGTCGCTCATGACAATTTCGACTCGGAGATCCGGATGCAGCGGCAGGAACGTCGCCAGCGCCGGAATGACCGCGCGCGCGCCATAGAGCACCGGCATGGCGAGGCGGAGCACGCCGTGCAGCGAGTCAAGCCCTCGGGTCGCCTGCTCGGCCTCCTCCATCTCCGCGAGCAGATGTCTTGCACGCTCCAGGTACAGAGACCCGGCTTCCGTCAGGGAGATGCTGCGGGTAGTGCGCAACAACAGCGTCGTGCCCAGACGCGCCTCCAGCGCGCCGATGATGCGCGATACCGAGGGCTGCGATAGGTTCAGCTCGCGGGCCGCCCGCGAAAGGCCGCCGCCCTCGGCCACGCGGACGAAAACGGCCATCTCCTGCCAACGGTCACTCATTCGAAATCCGAATATAACCTGTTCGAATTCGACTGATACACGGCCTCTGGCGGATAGCCTAATTCCTCTCTCACGGCGATCACGCCGTCTCATCGTTTGATCTTCGGTAGGTTATTGCCGAACTCAATCGATACCTAAAAATACGGAGCGAGTTCCAATGTCGATCAAGATTTATGGCGACCCAGGCTCGGGAAGCCTGCGTCGCGTCACGTCAGCATCAGCCGCGATGGGCGTGCCGATCGAACGCGTGAACATCGACCTCTTCAAGGGCGAGAGCCACACGCCGGAGTTCCTAGAGCTCAATCCGCACGGCCTTTCGCCTGTGATGGTGGATGGCGACTTCGTTCTCTACGAGTCTTCGGCGATCAATCTTTATCTCGCGGAGAAGGCGGGCAGCGACCTCGCCGGCGCCACGACGCGCGAACGGTACGAGATCCTTCAGTGGATGTTTTGGTCGGGCGAACAGTGGCGGGTCTTCGCGACGCTCACCTTCGACGAGGTGCTCGCCAAGCGTTTCGTGGGCCTGCCTGCGGACGAGACCATCGTGCAGTTGGCGTTCGCCAAAATCCGCGCTGCGGCAGCGGTGCTGGACGCCCATCTCGCGGATCGACAGTTCATCGTCGGCGATCGGCTGACGCTGGCCGACCTCGATATCGCAGGACCTTTCTCGCAGAATGAGCGGACCAAAATCCCGCTCAACGAATTCCCTAACTTGGTCGCTTGGCAGCAGCGACTGTTGAAGACGGCGCCCGCGTGGGCCGCCACCAAGCAGGAGGTCGATGCTCGCATCGACGGCGCTCTCGACGCGGCCGGAATCAAACTGTGAAGCTTAGCGCCGACGCCTTCAGGCGTCGGCGCATTGCGCACAAGCCGAGCTAGTGGCCAACGCTGCACGCCCGAAATCCCCCTCACCTCAGCGGCAAAAACAACTCCGCCGCCGCCCCCTCTCCGGCTCCCCCAGGAACTCAGCATCCGGGCATGATCGTGGTCCAGCGCCGTCGTCATCATCCTCATCCGTCGTGATGAGGCCACCTTGGCGCCGGACGCCGTCGCGCGCTCGACCGATCTTGCGGTTTGAAACGGCCCCTGACACGAGGACCGCCTAAGCTGCTCCGGTCCCCTTGTCGCGATGCGGGCATCCCGGCCAGCAGCAGGGGCGGCGTTTGCCGTCGCTCAGGTTCTCGCGACCCCAGTCGATCCGCTTGAGCCGGGTCTCGGCCTTCTTAGCCGACTCGACCCAGCAGATCCATTCGTTGCGGGCCAGGGGGGTGATCGCCGTCCAGGTCGCCAGGGCTGCGGCGTCGCGGCTCAGCGCCGCCCGCAGATCGGCGGGCAGGGGGTGGACGACGCCGCCGGGCAGGTCTGCATCCTCAGCCATGCGCCATTTTCGCAGCCCCGGATTTGCGCCGCAAGCCGTGTCCTGCCCACCCCGTGGGGCGGGGAAGTCAGGCGACCTCGACCACCTTCAGCTTGGGCTTCTTGAGCTTGGAGGTCTTGGCCGGGCGGACCGCCTTCTTGGCGGCCTTTTCGGCCTTCTTGGCTTCCTTCTCGGCCATCTTCAGCGCCTTCTTGGCGGCCTTGGCCTCGGCCTTGGCGGCGTCGGGGGCGGCGTCGGCGGCGGCGGCCAGTTCAGCCAGCTGGGCCAGGAAGGTCTCGCGCTGGCCCTTGGGCAGCAGGGCCATGATCCGCTTGTCGGCGGCCTCGACCAGCGGGCGGGCGGCCTCAAGCCGGGCGGCGCCCTCCGTGGACAGACGGACCGCCTTGGCGCGGGCGTCCAGGGTCGAGCGTTCGCGCTCCAGCAGGCCCTTGGCGGTCATGCGGGTGACCAGGTCGGCCAGGGTCGAGCGGTCGATGCCGGTCATCCGCACCAGTTCGGTCTGGGTCAGACCGGCCTTCAGCGAGGCGGCCTCAAGCACGGCGAACTGTCGCTGGGTCAGGCCGTCGGCGCCCATTTCCTCGGAATAGATGTCCAGGGCCAGTTGCAGGGCCCGGTGCATCAGGTGACTGGGCGAGGTGGCCAGAGGCCCGACCTTGCGTAACGACTTGCCAGACTTGACCATATCGACCGTCCCCCGAGTGTCTTTCGTCCGCATGCGTACCAGCCGCGCTTTACGATTTGACGCGACACGTATGTCACTTCCGCGACATTCTGTCTGTAGGCTCCCGTGGTTTCGTCAGGTGCGCGCGCTACATTCCCGTGTCGGGAGAAATGGGACCGGGCTCCTCGTCCTTGGTCATGTTCTTCATGATCAGCGGCACCTGGGACAGGCCGAAGATCGAGGCGGCGATCCACAGGACGCCGCGGAAACTGGTCCAGACGTCGTTCGGATTTGGGGTGTCGCGGCCCAGGGCGTGCCAGAGGGCGGTCACGGCGGCGGGGCTGCGGAAAATCTCGTTCAGGATCGCCACCGCCAGGAAATACAGGCCGTAGCGCAGGGTCAGGGTGCGCCAGGCGGCGTCATTGACCTTGATGGCCGAGCCCAGCAGGGCCTTGAACGGATATTTCTTCAGCGGGATCGACCCCAGCAGGATCACCGCCAGCAGGCCGTTCTGCACCGTCAGCTTCAGCTTCACATAGAGGTCGTCATGGGTGAGGACGGTCAGCAGGCCGAACACCAGGGCGAACAGGCCGGTGATCAGCGGCAGGGGGGCGAACCGCCGCTCCACCGCATAGCCGATGATCAGGGCCAGGCCCGAGGCGCCGACCAGGACCCAGGTCGCCAGGATCATGTCCCGGCTGACGAAATAGCTGATCATGAAGGCGGCCAGGGCGCCGAAATCGACGGCCTGGCGGATCCACTGGCGGTTCTTCTTCGGTTCGGGAGAAGCGGTCGTGTCGGTCATGTCAGTCTTCCAGTCCCACAAGCGAGCGGGAGAAGGCGCGGGCGTCGAAGGGTTGCAGGTCGTCGATCCCCTCGCCCACGCCGATCAGCATAAGCGGGGCGTCGGAGGCCTGGGCCACGGGCACCAGCACCCCACCCCGCGCCGTGCCGTCCAGCTTGGTCATGACGATGCCGGTGACGAAGGCGGTGCGGCCGAAGATCTGTTCCTGGGCAAGGGCGTTGCGGCCGACCGTGGCGTCCAGCACCAGCAGGGTGTCGTGGGGGGCCGCCGGATCGATCTTCTTCAGCACGCGCACGATCTTGAGCAACTCGTCCATCAGGGCCGACTTGTTCTGCAGCCGGCCGGCCGTATCGACCAGGACGACGTCGAACCCCTCGGCCCGCGCCTTGGCGTAGGCGTCGAAGACCAGGCCGGCGGCGTCGGCGCCGTCGCGACGGCTCTCGAACTCGGCGCCCGCCCGGTCGGCCCAGACCTTCAGCTGTTCACGGGCGGCGGCGCGGAAGGTGTCGCCGGCGACGATCATGACCTTGGCGCCCTTGCCCGTCAGGTCGGCGGCGATCTTGCCCAGGGTCGTGGTCTTGCCCGAGCCGTTCACCCCGACGAACAGGACGACATAGGGTTTGGGCCCGCTCAGCGGGTCGAAGGCCGCCTGGCGCGGCGACAGCTCGGCGGCCACGGCCTCGGCCAGGGCCTCCTTGACCTCATGTTCCTGGGCGTCCTTGCCGAACTTCAGCGCGCGGAAGCGTTCGACGATCCGGGCCGAGGCTGCGGGGCCGAGATCGCTCTCCAGCAGATGCTCCTCCAGCCGCTCCAGCGCCGCCTCGGACAGGGGTTCCTTGACGAAGCTGGCGACGACCTGGTCGGTCATCTGTTTGGAGGAGCGCGAGAGCCCCGCGGACAGGCGCTGGAACCAGCCCTTTTTCGGCGTATCGGTCATCGGATGGCTTTAGCGGCGGCGGAGGCCGACGTCATCCGCATTCGCATGCAGACGGCGGCCTGCGTCATCGGGCGCCGGGGCGGGGATTTCAGACTCTCGCGGGAAAAAACAGAGTCTAGATAGTATGAATCGTCTGAAATCCGCCCTCTCCGCCGTGTCCGTCCTCTGAACCGCAGACTATGAGGCCGACGGGAGCCCAGGCTGGGAAAAGACCCCGAAGATTCGGCAAGACCTTGAAATCCCTGATGAAGCACCAGCGTCATTGTGACAGTTGGCGGATGGGGCGCGGCGCCGACACGGCAGAAACAGCCGCTTGCGGCGCCAGAATGACGAATATACATTTCATATACGAATCATATAGTCCGGAGTCAGGCCTTGGGCATCGTCAATATCGAGGACGCGCTGCACGAACAGCTGCGTCGCGCCAGCAAGGCCTCCTATCGGTCCATCAACGCCCAGGCGGCCTTCTGGATAAGGATCGGCCTGTTGTGCGAGACCAATCCGGGCCTGACCTTTCAGGACCTGGTGGCGCGTGAGCTGAAGGCCGCAGGCGTGGACGCGACGGCCCTAGCGGATGCGGCTGCATGACCAAGACCCCCGCCGAGGTCGAGTTGATGGCCGAGGCCGGGCGCCGGCTGGCCTCGGTCTTCACCCATCTGGATGGGCTGGCGCTGGCCGGCATGACCACGATGGAGATCAATGACCGCGTCGAGGCCTTCATCGTCAATGACCTTCAGGCCCGGCCCGCCAGCAAGGGCCAGTACGGCTATGGGTTCGTGCTGAACAGTTCGCGCAATCAGGTCGTCTGCCATGGCGTGCCGTCGGCGGACGAGGTGCTGAAAAGCGGCGACATTGTCAATCTGGACATCACCCTGGAAAAGGACGGCTTCATCGCCGATTCCAGCAAGACCTATCTGATCGGGACCGTGGGGCCCCAGGCGCGGCGGCTGGTCCGCACCACCTATGAGGCGATGTGGAAGGGTATTCAGGCCGTGCGGCCGGGGGCGAAGCTGGGCGACATCGGCTTCGCCATCGAACGGCACGCCAAGAAGGCCGGCTATTCGGTCGTGCGCGAATACTGCGGCCACGGCATCGGCCGCGAAATGCACGAAGACCCCCAGGTGCTGCATTTCGGCAGGGCGGGCACGGGCGTGACCCTGCGCGAGGGCATGGTCTTCACCATCGAACCCATGCTGAACCAGGGCCGCCGAACGGTGCGGACCGAGGACGACGGCTGGACCGTGGTGACGGCGGACGGGATGCTGTCGGCCCAGTTCGAGCATACGGTGGCGGTGACAGGGGACGGGGCAAGAGTGTTGACGCTGAGACCGGACGAGATGCGGGCGGGTAAGGAGGCTGCCTGATCGCCCATCTCAATCATGCAGTTGCGAAACGCCGCTCTTAGGCTACACCCTCGGCGAGAGCCGCACTCGGGGGAGTTCAGTCAATGCGTCCGGTCACAATCGCTGTTTGTTCGGCGCTTTTCCTTACATCCACAGCGGCGGCGCAGTCGCCGGAGCTCGATACATCCGCCTCGCCCTCCACAACCGTCGAGGAACAGGCCGGCCAGCCACAGCCTGTCGGCGTCATCGATCGGTTCGCCGCCTCGATGTACGGTCTGGAGCCTGCCGGCGAGCCTGACGTCATGACCGCCGCAGGCCGCAACGAGGTCATCTTGCGCGCGCCGATGCGCCTGATCAAAGAAGGCGTACTCGGCGGTGAACTCGCCATGCGGCAGGTCCGGATGAAGCAGGGGAGCCGCGTGACGTATCGACGCTTCACGGCCCGGACCGGAATGGAAGCGCAGAACATCGAAGCATGGTGTGGTCAGGGTGAGATCGATCAGTGGGGATGGCGGCCGACGACCGTCTGCATGATCCTGACGCCGGATGGCCGCGCCACCCTGGCCACGCCTCCGCTCGATCTGGGGTCCTGGTGGTCGGTCACAGCCATCGCCCCCACCTCCGCGAGCGAACGGGTGGACCGGGTCGAAATCCTGCCGGTCGAAGACCCCACACCCATTGATCTTGAGCTGGTTTTGGACCGCATCAGAAGCGGCGAAGTCAAACTGAGACGCAGACTGGCCGGCCCGGACGTGACGGGCGAACGACGCGTCTTTCCCCGCATTGGGGACGCAGAACGTCCCCTGCAGCCCGACGGGGCCGCGACCTATGTCTATGACGGCCTGGAACTGCGCCTGACACCGAATGTCGAGGCCAAGACGGTGAGCATCGCCTCGGCGCGCGTCGCGCCGCCGCTGGACGCAAGTTTCGCCGAAGAGGGAGGGCTGGCCCGCAGGCTGGAAATCCTGACTAGGCCGCCGGAAGAGTTGCAGCCGACGGAATTCGTCGTGGGCGGCGTGCGGTTCGATCCCTCCGCTCTCGTCGTTGACGGATCTCCCTTGGGGCCGCGAGGCGTTCTGGCGAAAGGAACCATGTCGCATGCTCGCACCGGTCGGGTCACCCAGGACATCGAAATGGGCACCATGCTGAACGCCCGTATTCCGGCGGGCGCCGCAGCGCACCAGGTCGAGATATTCCGAGGGTTGGCGCTGGGCGGCAGAACCAGCCGTTTCTGGTGCGCGTCTGTCTCGGCCCTTACCGTCTTTGGTCGCCAGAACGACCAGCTAACCTGTTTCCGCCGCGCAGGAGAGGGCTATGAAGGCGTCTGGCCCGACCAGGGCAGAACATGGCTTGCCACGACAGACCAGTCGACGACGCCGGTTTTCCGTCGTGCGGACGCGCTTCATATCGAGGAATCGGAAATTGATCTGATCGGTCCGATGGAGGTCCGTCTGGAAATTCAGCGCATCGTCCGCGACCTGATCACAGTGCGAATCTTCGCGCGACGGGACGAGCAGGACGCGCTGGTCATGACGGTCACGCGCCTCGTCGAAAACGGCCAGGCGGTCATCCCGATGTGGAGCCATCGCCTCGTCCTGACTGTCGCCGATGGCAAGGCCCAGGCGAGCCTAACGGCTGATGGCGACGGCGAGGGGCTGCCGTCGGTCGGAACCTATCCCTAATGAACGTGCGCCGGCGACGCCCCGGCGTGGGTCCGCGTCGGCTTTGCGAGAAAAGGCGTTGTCTGGGTTGGTGATGTAGGACTCTCTCGCTTCATCATTCGCGCCTATATGGAGGCCAACGACCGGCGCGGGCCGGGTGAAGCGGACGATCCGATGGCTGATGCTTTGTTCCATTCCCCCAAGACCCACGGCTTCGTGCGGGTGGCTGCGGCCACGCCCGTCAGCCATGTGGGCGACCCGAAGGCGAACGCCGAGGAACACCTGGCCCTGATCCGTCAGGCGGCCGATCAGGGCGTGGACCTGATGGTGTTTCCCGAGCTGTCGCTGTCGGCCTACGCCATCGACGACCTGCATATGCAGGCGGCCCTGCTGGACGAGGTGGAGCGCCAGATCGCGGTCATCGCCCAGGCGACGGGCGACCATGATCTGGTCGCGGTGGTCGGGGCGCCGATCCGCAACGGCGACGCCCTGTACAACTGCGCCGTGGTGATGGGCGCCGGCGAGGTTCTGGGCGTCGTGCCCAAGACCTATCTGCCGAACTACCGGGAATATTACGAGAAACGCTGGTTCGCCCCGGCGACGGCCCGCGCCGAGGACGTGATCCGTCTGAACGGCGAGACGGTGGATTTCGCGCCCGGCCTGGTGTTCGAGGCGGTCAACCGGCCGGGCTTCGTCTTCGCGGTCGAGATCTGCGAGGACTATTGGGCCCCCCTGCCCCCCTCGACCCGCGCGGCCCTGGCGGGGGCGCGCATCCTGCTGAACCTGTCGGCGTCGAACATCGTCATCGGCAAGGCTGACGAGCGCGCCATGCTGAGCGCCAGCCATTCGGCCCGCACCCTGTCGGCCTATGTCTTCACCGCCTCGGGCTGGGGCGAGAGCACCACCGACCTGGCCTGGGACGGTCAGGCGACCATCCACGAACTGGGGTCGAAACTGGCCGAGGGCGAGCGGTTCGCCCTGGAGAACCACCTGACCCTCGCCGACGTGGACGTGGACCGGATCGGGCTGGATCGCCTGAGAAACGGCACCTTTTCCGAATGCGCGCGCGTCGAGGGCGAACCGGCGACGGTCGTGCCCTTCATGGCGCGCGAGGACGCGGTCGAGAGCGAGCTGATCCGGCCGCTGGACCGTTTCCCCTTCGTGCCGGACGAGGCCGGACGGCTGGATCAGGACTGCTACGAGGCCTTCAACATCCAGGTCCAGGGCCTGATGCGCCGGATGGCGGCGACCAACGGCGAGCGGCTGGTCATCGGGGTGTCGGGCGGGCTGGATTCGACCCAGGCCCTGCTTGTCGCCTGCCGCGCCTTCGACCGGCTGAACCTGCCCCGGACCAATATCCTGGGCTTCACCATGCCCGGCTTTGCGACCTCGGACGGGACCAAGTCCAACGCCTGGGCCCTGATGAAGGCTCTGGGCGTGACCGGGGCCGAGATCGACATCCGCCCCGCCGCCGAACAGATGTTCAAGGACATCGGCCACCCCTATGCGGCGGGCGAACCGGTCCACGACATCACCTTCGAGAATGTGCAGGCGGGGCTGCGGACCGATTATCTGTTCCGCCTGGCCAACCAGAACCGGGCCTTTGTGCTGGGCACCGGCGACCTGTCGGAACTGGCCCTGGGCTGGGCCACCTATGGCGTCGGCGACCATATGAGCCACTACAACGTCAACGGCGGGGTGGCGAAGACCCTGATCCGCCACCTGATCCGCTGGGTGGCCGACCGCGAACTGGTCGGCGCCGAGGCGAGCCCGACCCTGCACGCCATCCTGAACACCGAGATTTCGCCCGAACTGGTGCCGGCCAAGGACGGCGTGATCCAGTCCACCGAGGGGACGGTAGGCCCCTATGCGCTGAACGACTTCTTCCTGTTCTACATCAGCCGCTTCGGCCTGAA
Source organism: Brevundimonas sp. GW821-FHT10E09 (assembly GCF_058809375.1). Classification (NCBI taxonomy): domain Bacteria; kingdom Pseudomonadati; phylum Pseudomonadota; class Alphaproteobacteria; order Caulobacterales; family Caulobacteraceae; genus Brevundimonas; species Brevundimonas sp. GW821-FHT10E09. The sequence continues at coordinate 54,933 of NZ_JBXASO010000002.1, forward strand.
GCCGTCCAAGGTCGCCTTCCTGGCGCACCAGGCCTGGTGCGACGCCGGCGCCGGACATTGGCCCGCCAATACCCCTGACGACGAAAAGGTCGAATACGACCTGGCGACCATCAAGGCCTGGCTGAGGAAGTTCCTGATCCGCTTCTTCCAGACCGCCCAGTTCAAACGCTCGGCCCTGCCGAACGGCCCCAAGGTCGTCACCGGCGGATCCCTGTCCCCGCGCGGCGATTGGCGCGCCCCGTCGGACGGCAATGCGCGGGTGTGGCTGGACGAACTGGACGCCAACGTCCCAGATTGACCGTCTCCTCCCGCTTTGCGGGGAGGAGACAACACAAAATCCGTGCCTGGAGTGTGGATATTCGGCGTGGCGGTCGCTAGAAGCTTCGCCATGACCGAAGACGTGACCAAAGACTCGAACGGCAACATCCTGGCCGACGGCGACAGCGTGACCCTGATCAAGGATCTGAAGGTCAAGGGCTCGGGCGGCGTGACGCTGAAGCGCGGGACCCTGGTCAAGAACATCCGTCTGACCGGCGACACCGACGAGATCGAGGCCAATGTCGACAAGGTGCGCGGCCTGGTCCTGCGCGTCGAGTTCGTGAAGAAGGCCTAAGCCCCCTTTTCATCGGGCGATGCAGCCGCCATCTAGCGGCCTATGACCGACACCCTCGCCGCCCCCGTTTCGACCGCCGCACCCCAGAATTCTGGCGGCAAGATCCCCGTCACCGTCCTGACCGGCTATCTCGGCGCCGGCAAGACGACGCTTCTGAACCGGATCCTGACCGAGGATCACGGCAAGCGTTACGCCGTCATCGTCAACGAGTTCGGCGAGATCGGCATCGACAACGACCTGGTGGTCGGCGCCGACGAGGACGTGTTCGAGATGAACAACGGCTGCGTCTGCTGCACGGTGCGCGGCGACCTGATCCGCGTGGTCGCCGGCCTGATGAAGCGCCAGCGTCCCGGCAAGCCCGCCTTCGACGCCATCATCGTCGAGACCACGGGTCTGGCCGACCCCGGCCCGGTGGCCCAGACCTTCTTCGTCGACGAGGACGTCAAGGCCAAGACCCAGTTGGACAGCGTCACCACCCTGGTCGACGCCAAACATGTGATGGCGCGGCTGGACGACTCCAAGGAGGCGCGCGAACAGGTGGCCTTCGCCGACCGCATCATCCTGAACAAGGTCGATCTGGCCACGGCGGAAGAGTTGGACGCTGTCGAGACCCGTCTGCGCGCGCTGAATCCCCTGGCCCCCATCGTGCGGGCCGAACGGTCGAACGTGCCGCTGGATCAGGTGCTGGGTCTGGGCGCCTTCGACCTGGACCGGATACTGGAGGTCCAGCCGGACTTCGTGAACCCGCCGCACGGCGCGGACGGCCACGTCCACGACGAGCACTGCGGCCATGATCATCACGACCATGAGCACGGTCACGATCATGGGCACGACCACGCCCACGCCCACGCCCACGCCCACGCCCACGAGGCGCATTCCCATGGCGCGAGGGGGCACGCCCACCAGGACGACATCAAGGGGATTTCCCTGTCGCTGGACCGGCCGCTGGACGGCGCCAAGTTCACGGCCTGGCTGGACCGGCTGCTGGGCGAACAGGGTCAGAACATCCTGCGCGCCAAGGGCATCATCGACGTCCAGGGCGAGAACCGCCGCCTGGTCTTCCAGGCCGTCCACATGATCCTGGAGGGCGACCTGCAACGCGAATGGGGCGAAAACGAACGCCGCTGGAGCCGCGCCGTCTTCATCGGCCGCGAACTGGACGAGGCCGCGCTGCGGGCCGGGTTCGAGGGTTGCGCGGCCTGATATCGCAATAAAAAAGGCCGGCGGATCGCTCCGCCGGCCTTTCTATCATGGGCAGCCGCTTCGGCTCAGCCCCTCTCGAACAGCTTGTTCCAGCGGCGCTTGTCGCGGGCCTTCCAGGCGCCGCGGTGGTAGGCGTCAGAGCCGATCAGGGGCACGACGGTGGTGGCTTCGGCGAAGACCATCTGTTCGTGGGTGGTCTGGACCTTGCCCCAGGAGGCGGCCTCTTTCAGCGTCGAGGAGGAACAGGCGCCGTCGCGGACGTCGGCGACGGTGATCTGGACCGCATAACGGTGCATCTCGGCCTCGACGCCGAGGATTTCGGCGCAGACGACGGTGTCCTGGGCGAAGTTCTTGGGCACGCCGCCGCCGACCATGAACAGGCCGGTGACGCCGGCGGCGATCTTGATGTCTGTCAGTTCGCGGAAGTCGGCGATGGCGTCCAGCATCAGATAGGGCAGACCGGCCGCGGCGCGTTCCTTCTGGTGCTTGACCAGGCCGAAGCCGGCCGATGAGTCGACGAAGGCCGGGCAGAAGATCGGCACGCCTTCTTCATAGGCGGTCTGGATCAGCGAGCCGGGCTTCTTGGCGTTGCCCTCGCTCAGCCACTTGCCCATTTCCCAGATGAACTCGCGGCTGGAATAGCCGCGCGGCTCCAGCCGGTTGGCGATCTCCAGGATGGTGTGGTCGCAGGCCTGAAGCTCTTCCTCGTCGATATAGGTGTCGTAGATCCGGTCGACGTAGTTTTCGCGCAGGACGTTGTCGTCCACCTCGCCGGCGGCCTGATAGTGTTTGAAGCCCAGGGCCTCGAAGAAATCCATATCGACGATGGAGGCGCCGGTTGCGACGACCGCATCGACCATGCCGAACTTCACCATGTCGCGGTACACGTGCATGCAGCCGCCGGCCGAGGTCGAGCCGGCCAGGATCAGCCACGGCGAGCAGTCCTTGTCCTCGATGGCCATGGAGAAGATGTCGGCGGCGCGGGCGGTGTCGCGCGAGCTGAAGGACATCTTGCGCATGCTGTCGATGATCGGACGGGCGTCGAAGGACGTGATGTCCACGTGTTCGACGACGTTCTGCAGCAGCTGGGCCTTGGTGTTGGCAGTCATGGGTGACTCGTGAATCGTGAGGCGTGAATGGTGAAGTGCGGTCAGTCGTGCCGCCGTTGCTTCAGTCGCGTCGAAAGGGCGGAGAGCATACGCCCGATCCGCTCCATGTCGGCAAGCAAAGGCTGGAGATTGTCAGTCGTTAGATAGCCGAGACGCGCGGCGATGAGGAGATGGGTTTCGACCTCCGCGAGCGACCCGCGCGCGACGCCGAGGAAGTGGAAGAACTCACCCGTTCCGTTTCGGCCTGCGCCCTCCGCGATATTGGCGGCCACGCTGACGGCTGAACGACGAACTTGACTGATCAGGCCAAACCGCTCGTCAGACGGCCAGGAGACCGAGCAACGATAAACGGCTTCAACCCAATCAACCGAGAGCTTCCAGACGTCTAGATCGCGGTGAGTTCGCAAGTCGGTCATGGCTGACAATCACGACTCACGATTCACCTCTCACGATCAGCGTCGCGACTTCTTCCTCTGACCGGCCTTACCTTTCGGACGTGACAGACGCACGACCTTGCGGGCGTTCTCCTCGGCCGTGGTGCGCACGGTGGGGATGGAGCGCGGCGCCAGGCCGTAGAGCGAGGCCATCGGGGCGTCTTCGACGATGGCGATGTCGTGTTCGCCATAGCCGTTGAAGCCGGTCGACATGGCGACGCCATAGGCGCCGAGCATGCCGATTTCGATGAAATCGCCTTCGCGGATGTCGGCCGGAAGCCAGAACGGACCCGGCATATGGTCGATCGAGTCGCAGGTCGGACCATAGAACTGGAACGCCTTCAGCTCGGACGCAGCCTCGCCGTCCCGGACCAGTTTGGTCGGGAAGGGCCAGCGCGAGTGGGTCGCGTCGAACAGCGAGCCGTAGGAGCCGTCGTTCAGATACAGGGCGTCGCCCTTGCGCAGGTCCACACGGGCCAGGATCGACGAGGATTCGGCGACGATGGCCCGGCCGGGTTCGCACCACAGCTCGGTCGTTTCCGACACCGGCATCTCGTTGAAGCCGCGATGGATGGCGTCGGCGTATTCGCTCATGTCCGGCGGAACCATGCCGGGATAGACCGAGGGGAAGCCGCCGCCGACATCGACGATGTCCACGATGACGCCCGCACGGCTGATCGAACGGCCGACCTGGGCCATGGCCGCCTGATAGGCGGTCGGGCGCATGCACTGGCTGCCGACATGGAAGCTGACGCCCATCAGCCCGTCCTTGACCGCCTGGCGCGTGGCCAGCAGCAGGGCCGGGGCCTGGTCGGCGGGAACGCCGAACTTGCCCGACAGGGTATAGGCGGCGCCGTCGGCCGAAACCGCCATGCGCACGATCAGGTTCAGGTCGTCCGCGCCGCCGGTGGCGTCGAGGATCTTGTTCAGCTCATCCACGCAGTCGAGCGAGAAGGTGCGAACGCCGTGTTCGAAATAGGCCTTGGTGATCGCAGACCGGCTCTTGACCGGATGCATGAAGGCCAGGCGAACGTCATGGCTGACCGAACGCACCAGTTCGATCTCGGCGATGGACGCCACGTCGAAACCGCGAACCCCGGCCTCGATCAGGGTCTCGATGACCCAACGCGACGGATTCGCCTTCACGGCATAGAAGACGTCGGCTTTTAGATTATCCTGGAACCAAAGCGCCGCTACGGATACCGAACGCGGTCGCACGAGGGCGACGGGACGTTCAGGGGACCGCTCACGGACCAGGTCCAGGGGAAGCTGATACGTGCGCAATTCACGTAACCCCCTGCTAATTGTGAAACCCAGACCGGCGTTAGCAGCGCTTAACGGTTAGACCACGGGGTCCGCCGGAAGCCGCGATATGGGGGCATCGGACTGTCATGTAAAGGGGTTTTTTCGTGGCGGGGCCTGGGTTTGGACTGTCACAAATCCCCCGCGACAGTGTCACAGCCCCCCAGGGGCGCAACCTTGGCCTTTTCACGCCGTTGATGAACGGGAGGCGTGAATGAATCGATGGCTGTTCCTGTGGCGCAAGACGCGGCGCCAACTGTGGGTGCGGGCGACCGCCTACGCCGTCTTCGGCCTGGCGGCCTCGCTGCTGGCGGCGGCCCTGTCGCCCTGGGTGCCCCAGGACATGGCCGAGCGCCTGGGCGGAGAATCGGTCGAATCCATCCTGACCATACTGGCGTCCAGCCTGCTGGGCGTCGCGACCTTTTCGGTCGGGGCCATGGTGACGGCCTATACGTCGGTGTCGTCCGCCGCCAGCCCCAGGGTCGCGGCCCTGGTGACCAGTGACGAGGAAACCCAGAAGTCGCTGGCGACCTTCGTCGGCGCCTTCCTGTACGCCATCGTGTCGGTGACGGCGATCAACGCCCATTACTACGGCCAGAACGGCCGGGCGATCCTGTTCCTGTTCAGCCTGGCCATGGTCGGGCTGGTGGCGTTTCGCCTGCTGGCCTGGATCAACCGCCTGTCCAGCCTGGCGCGGGTCGGGCACATGATCGAGCTGGTCGAGTCCTATGCGCGGGATGCGCTGGAACAGCGCCGTGACCTGCCGCGACTGGGCGGCCGGGCGGGCGGCCTGGAAAACGGCGCCGTCGTCGTCGCCCCCGCCACCGGCTATGTCCAGAACGTCGATCCCGACCGGCTTCAGACCCTGGCCGAGGCGCGCGACTGTCAGGTCGAGGTCGTGGCTGCGCCGGGCGCCTTTGTGCGGCGCGGCGGGGTGCTGGCGCGCATCAGCCTGACCGCCTGCGACGACACGGCGCAGGCCGACTTCTGCTCGGCCTTCGCCCTGGGCGATTCCCGGTCCTATGATCAGGATCCGCGTTTCGGCCTGATCGTGCTGGGGGAGATCGCCGCCAAGGCCCTGTCTCCCGGCGTCAACGATCCCGGAACGGCGATCCAGATCATCGGCGCGGGCGTCCGCCTGCTGGACGTCTGGACGGCCGACGCCAGTCCGGAAAAACAGCCCCCGCATCGCGACCGGCTGTTCGTGCCGGGAATCGCCGACGCGGACCTGCTTGACGATGTTTTCGGACCGGTGGCCCGTTACGGGGCCGGAGACGTCGCCGTCGCCGTGCGGCTTCAGAAGGGCCTGAAGACTCTGGCGACGACGCCGGCCCTGGCCGGGGCGGTGGAGGTTCTGGCCCGCGAGGCGCTGGACAGATCGCGCGTCGCCCTGCCGATCGCCGCCGATGTCGCACGGGTCGAGGCGGCGGCCGAGGCCGGTTGAACGGGTCGGGTCTGGACGAGATTGCGCCTGCCGTGCGATTAAGACTTGCCCAGAAGCCTTTGTCGCGTCATGCGGCGCCCGTTCGCCACAGCCTCCCAGCGAGTTCATGACCTCATCCGCAGCCGCCGTCGCCCCCGGGCTTGTCCTGGCGCGTGACGTGTCGAAGACCTTCGGATCGCGAAAGGCGCTGGACGGCGTCTCGATCTCCGTGGCCTCGGGCGAGATGGTCGCCCTGATCGGCCCGTCGGGATCGGGCAAGTCCACCCTGCTGCGCTCCATCACCGGCCTGCAGTCCATCGATCCCGGCAAGGGGACGATCAGCGTCTTTGGTGAAACCGTCCAGAAGGACGGGCGCGTCACCGGCGCCGTGCGCCAGGCGCGCGGCAAGCTGGGCATGATCTTCCAGCAGTTCAATCTGGTCGGGCGGCTGAGCCTGTTCTCCAATGTCATGCTGGGCGCCCTGGGGCGTCTGCCGGCCTGGCAGGGCCTGCTGGGCCTGTGGCCCCAGGCCGACAAGGATCGCGCCATGGCGGCCCTGCACCGGGTCGGGGTCAGCGACTACGCCGGGCAGCGCGCCAACACCCTGTCGGGCGGCCAGCAGCAGCGGGGCGCCATCGCCCGCGCCATCGTGCAGGGCGCCAAGGCCATCCTGGCCGACGAACCCGTCGCCTCGCTGGACCCCGTGTCCGCCCGCAAGGTCATGGAGCTGCTGGTCGAGTTGAATCGCCGCGACGGCATGGGGGTGATCGTCACCCTGCACCAGGTCGACTACGCCATCCGCTACTGCGACCGCGTCATCGCGCTGCAGGGCGGCAAGATCGTCTATGACGGTCCCGCCACGGGCCTGGATCAACAGCGCCTGATCGATATCTATGGTCCTGAATTCGAGGACGCGTTCTGGGAGACCAAGGCATGAGCCCGTTTCAAGCTTCTTTGGCGCGTCGCTTCGTAGCGAAGGCCGGCGTCGCCGCCCTGGGCGCCGCGATGATCCTGGGCCTCGCCTCGTGCGGCGGGGGCGACGAGAAGCCGGCGGCCGGGACCATGCCGTCGGAACTGACCTTCTCCATCCTCTCGGCCGAGGGCCAGGCCTCTTCGGGCCCGCTGTGGCAGCCGCTGCTGGACGACATGTCCAAGGCCGTCGGCGTGCCGGTGAAGCCCTTCTTCGCGGGCAACTACAATGTCCTGATCGAGGCCATGCGGTTCAACCAGACCCAGGTGGCCTGGTTCTCGGCCAAGCCGGCCCTGGAAGCCGTGGACCGCGCCCAGGGCGAGGTCATCGCCCGCATCGTCGATCCCGAGGGTCGCGACAGCTACACCTCGACCCTGATCGTGCGCAAAGGCTCGGGCGTCACGCTGGACAAGGTGCTGGCCTGCGGCAAGCAGTATGATTTCGGCATCGGCGACGCCCAGTCCACCTCGGGCACGCTGGCGCCCCTGACCTTCCTGTTCAATCCGCGCGGCATCGTGCCGGCCCAGTGCTTCAAGACCGTGCGCTCGGCCAGCCACCAGGCCAACGCCTTCGCCGTCGCGACCGGCGTGGTCGATGTTGCGACCTCCAACTCGGTCAACACCGTCTTCATGCGCCGCGAGAACCCGCAACTGGCGTCGCAGATCGAGGACATCTGGGTGTCGCCGCCGATCCCGGAATCCGGCATCGTCATCCGCGAGGATCTGGATCCGGCGCTGAAGGAGAAGCTGCGCAGCTTCTTCCTGACCTACGGCCAGGGCCAGGGCCCCGAGGCCGAGCGCCAGCGTCAGGTGCTGGCGGGCCTGAACTATTCGATGTTCCGCGCCGCCGACGATTCCTACCTGGACCCGGTGCGCGAGATGGTCGCCGACCAGAAGCTGAGCGAGGCCAGGGCCAAGAACGACCAGGCCGGCGTCGCCGCCGCCGAACGCGACCTGGCCGCCCTGCGCGCCAAGCGTGAGGTCCAGCCTTGACCGAAGCCAGCCTCGACATGGCGGCCAAGGGCGGCGTCGCCCCGACCGCCATCCCCTCCGCGCCGACCAAGTCGCTGTCGGCGACCCTGTTCGACCTGATGCTATGGGGCGGTCTGGCGATCATCCTGATCGCCAGCTTCGGCAAGGTGGACATGCAGAATTTCGGCCGGCTGTTCTCGGGCTCGTCGAACATCTCCACCTATGGCGCCGACCTGCTGCGGCCCGACTGGGGGGCCATCTTCCCGCCGGGAGACTTCTGGACGTCGTTCACCCATGTCTTCACCCAGCCGACGACCAGTCTGGCGGGCCAGATGTGGCTGACGGTGCAGATCGCCCTGTGGGGCACCTTCCTGGCCGTCTTCATCGCCCTGCCCCTCAGCCTGATGGCGTCGCGCAACATCGCGCCCGGCTGGATGGTCTTCATCGTGCGCCGGTTCATGGACCTGCTGCGGTCGATCCCCGACCTGGTCATCGCCACCCTGTTCATCGTCGCCGTGGGCCTGGGTCCGCTGGCCGGCGTGCTGGCCCTGGCGCTGAACACCGGCGGGGTTCTGGCCAAGCTGTTCTCCGAAGCGGTCGAGTCGATCGACAAGGGGCCGGTCGAAGGCGTGCGCGCCACCGGCGCCGGCAAGCTGCACGAGATCGTCTGGGGCGTCTTTCCCCAGGTGGCGCCGCTGTGGACCTCGTTCGCCCTGTATCGGTTCGAATCCAACAGCCGCGCGGCCACGGTGCTGGGCCTGATCGGGGCCGGCGGCATCGGCCAGACCCTGTTCGAGAGCATCCAGGCCTTCGACTACAGCCGGGTCGCCGCCATCGCCATCGTCATCGTGGTCGCCGTGACCCTGATCGACACCCTGTCCCAGGTCATGCGCAAACGCCTGCTGTAACGGTGGGCGCCGTGCCCGGGACGCAGGAAAAACAGTCACACTCGTCTGGTCTAACCGTCGTGAAATCGATGCTCAGGGAGATCTTCAAATGATCCGCACACTGAAACTGGCGACGGCGGCCGCCGCCCTTCTGGCCCTGGCGGCCTGCGGCGACGGCTCCGGCGGCGGGAGCTCGGGCGCCCGTTCGGGCATCTGGTCGGCCGGTTCATCGACCGTCTTCCCCTTCGCCACCCGCGTGGCCGAGAATTTCGCCCGCACCGCCGGCGGCGCCGCGCCCCGCGTCGAATCCCTGGGCACCGGCGGCGGCATCCAGGCCTTCTGCCAGGGCGTCGGCCCGAACACCCCGGACATCGCCAACGCCTCGCGTCCGATGAAGGCGTCGGAGTTCGACCTGTGCCAGAAGAACGGCGTCACCGACATCGTCGAGATCAAGATCGGCTTTGACGGCATCGTCGTCGCCACGGCCCGCAACGGCAACGGCTTCAACTTCGAACTGAACGACCTGTACGAAGGCCTGGCCAAGGAAGTGCCCGGCCCCGACGGCCAGTTCGTCGCCAACCCGGCCAAGACCTGGAACGAGGTCAACAAGGGCCTGCCGAACCAGCGGATCCAGGTCTATGGCCCGCCGCCCACCTCGGGCACACGCGACGCCTTCCTGGAGCTGGGCATGACGCCGGGCGCCAAGCTGGTGCCCGCCACCGCCGCCGTGGAGAAATCCGACAAGGACCGGTTCGAGGCCCTGGCCCACACCCTGCGCGAAGACGGCGCCTGGATCGACTCGGGCGAGAACGACAACGCCATCGTCCAGACCCTGACCCGCACGCCCGGTTCGCTGGGCGTGTTCGGCTATTCCTTCCTGGAACAGAACCTGGACACGGTGAAGGCCGAGACCATCGACGGCGTCACCCCCAACGCCGACACCATCGCCAGCGGCGAATACCCGCTGTCGCGCAGCCTCTTCATCTATGTGAAGAAGGCCCATATCGGCGTGATCCCCGGCCTGCAGCAGTATATTCAGGAATTCCTCTCGGAAGGCGCCGCAGGCAAGGGCGGCTATCTGGCCGACCGCGGCCTGATCCCGCTGCCCGAAACCCAACTGGTCGCCCAGCGCGCGACCGCATCGGCCATGACCCCGATGCAGCGGCCCGCCAAGTAGGGCGGAACCGACGGCCGTCCTGCCCCTTCTTTCGCCGGTCCGCACCGGCTAAGAGGGGCGGGATAGCTGTCAGGATTCATTGATGACCACCAAGCCCGCGCGTCTGCGCAAGGCCGTTCTGCCCGTCGCGGGCCTCGGCACCCGCGTTCTTCCCGGCACCAAGACCACGCCCAAGGAACTGCTGAACGTCGTCGATCGGCCGATTCTGTCCTATATCGTGGAAGAAGCCCGCGAAGCCGGGATCGAACACATCGTCTTCGTCACCGGCCGGTCCAAGGGCGCCATCGAGGACTATTTCGATCACCAGATCGAGCTTGAGGCCCAACTGCTGGCCAAGGGCAAGATCGAGATTCTCGAGATGATGAACGCCGAGCTGGCCTCGGCCGGCGAGATGAGCTTCACCCGCCAGATGCAGCCCAAGGGGCTGGGCCACGCCGTCTGGTGCGCCCGCGACATCATCGGCGACGAACCCTTCGCCGTCATCCTGCCCGACGTCATCGTCGATTCGCAGCCCGGCGCCCTGAAACAGCTGGCCGAGGTCTATGCCGAGACCGGCGGCAATATCATCGGCGTGGAATCCGTCGACGTCGAACAGGCCCACAAATACGGCATCGTCGATCCGGTCGGCCGTCAGGGCAACCGGATCGAGATGAAGGGGATGGTCGAGAAGCCCGCCCCCGGCACGGCGCCGTCCAATCTGTCGATCTCGGGCCGCTACATCCTTCAGCCGGAGATCTTCGACCTGCTGGCGACCCAGGAGAAGGGCGCCGGGGGCGAGATCCAGCTGACCGACGCGATGGCCCGCCTGATGGAGCGCCAGGCCTTCACCGCCGTCGAATACGCGGGCGTCACCCACGACTGCGGCGACAAGATCGGCCTGCTGCGCGCCAATGTGGCCCTGGCCCTGAAACGTCCCGACCTGGGCGAGGCGGCGCGGGCGGCGATTGCGGCCCTGCTTTAAGCACAGACCGACGATCTCCTTCCCCCCTGCGGGGGAGGGGCGTCGCGTCAGCGACGGGGCGGGGGCGGCAAGGCGACGCCGCTCAGATCTTCTAATGTCGGGGACGGGTCGCGCGGCCCTTCCCACCCGGCTTCGGCTCCGCCTTCGCCCCCCTCCCCCGCAGGGGGAGGGAGAAGACGTTGAGCCCGTGGCCTGCGCCTGCTAACCCTCCGCGCAAATCATCAGGAGACGTATCATGGCCGCTTCCGAAGGCTGGAACATGCCGACCGGCGAACTCATGAAGGGCAAGAAGGGCCTGATCATGGGGGTGGCGAACGCCAATTCGATCGCCTGGGGCATCGCCTCGCAACTGGCGGCCCAGGGGGCGGAACTGGCCTTCACCTATCTGGGCGAGGGGCTTGAGCGTCGGGTGCGGCCGCTGGCCGAGAGCGTGGGCGCCAGGCTGCTGATCCAGGCCGACGTCACCGACGACGCCTCAATGGACGCCGCCTTCGCCGAGCTGGAAAAGGAGTTCGGCACGATCGACTTCGTCGTCCACTCGGTCGCCTTCGCCAACAAGGACGAGCTGAAGGGGTCGTTCGTCGAGAACACCAGCCGCGACAGCTTCCTGCTGGCCATGAACATCTCGGCCTTCAGCTTCGTGGACGTGGCCAAGCGCGCGTCGAAACTGATGCCGAACGGCGGGTCGATGATCACCATGACCTACCTCGGCTCGGAACGGGCCATCCCAAACTACAACACCATGGGCGTGGCCAAGGCGGCGCTGGAGGCGGCGACGCGCTATATCGCCCGTGACCTGGGGCCCAAGGGCATCCGCGTCAACGCCATCTCGGCCGGCGCCATGCGCACCCTGTCGCTGGCCGGCATCTCGGGCGGCCGCGGCATGATCAGCCAGGGCCGCGCCATGTCGGCCATGAAGGAAGACACCTCGATGGAAGGCGTCGCCGGGGCGGCCCTGTGGCTGTGCTCGGACCTGGGCCTGTCGACCACGGGCGAAGTCGTCCACGTCGACGCCGGCTTCCACATGATGGGTCTGGCCGGCGACGAGGAATAGGGGCGTCCCCTGTCCATTTCCGAACCGTCCGCCCCCCTGCTGACGCCGTCCGCCGTTTCGGCGGCGGCGGTGGCGACCGTCGTCGGCTTCGGCGGCACGGTGGCCCTGGTGGTGCAGGCGGGTCAGGCGCTGGGCGCCCACCCCGCCCAGATCGTGTCGATGGTCACGGCCCTGTGCCTGGGCATAGGCGTGCCGGGCATGGTGCTGAGCTGGCGACTGCGGATGCCGGTCGTCCTGGCCTGGTCGACGCCCGGCGCGGCCCTGCTCGCGGCCTCCACTCTGGGGCTGGGCTGGGCCAACGCCGTCGGCGCCTTCGTCGTGGCGGGCGTGTTGATGCTGCTGACCGGCCTGTTGCCGGTCCTGGGACGGCTGGCCCAGAAAATCCCCGCCTCGGTCGCCTCGGCCATGCTGGCGGGCGTGCTGTCGCCCTTCGTGCTGAGACTGTTCAAGGTCGCGCCCGACGAGCTGACCTTGGCGGCCGGCCTGCTGGCCGTCTTCATCGTCGTGCGCCGCCTTTGGCCCGCCTGGGCCCTGCCCGCCGTCCTGGGCGCGGCTTTCGTCGTGCTGATGCTCAGGAACCAGATCGGCCTGCCGCCGGGGACCGGCCTGTTCGGGACGCTGTCGCCCGTCATCCCCGCCTTTGACTGGAAGGTCGCCGCCAGTCTGGGCCTGCCGTTGTTCCTGGTGACGCTGGCGTCGCAGAACCTGCCGGGCCTGGTGGTGTTGCGGGCCGCCGGATATGCGCCCCCGGCGAACCTCCTGATCCTGGCGACGGGCCTGACCAGCGTGATCGCCGCGCCGTTCGGGGCGCACGGAGTCAATCTGGCCGCCATAACCGCCGCCCTCTGCACCGGGCCGGACGCCCACCCGGATCCGGCGCGACGCTGGATCGTCGGGGTGATCTATGGCGGCTTCTATATCCTGGTGGCGCTGTTCGCGGCGCCTCTGGCGGGACTGTTCATCGCCATGCCGCCAGCGGTGCTGGCCATCATCACGGGCCTGGCCTTGATCGCCGCCCTGACGGGTGCGCTGAGCGCCATGCTGGCCAAGGCCGACGAGCGCGAAGCCGCCGTCCTGACCTTCGCCGCCACCGGATCGGGGATCGCCCTGTTCGGCATAGGCTCGGCCTTCTGGGGCCTGGTCGTCGGCTTCGCGGCCCTGGGCGCGCTGCGCTGGATCAGACCGAAAGCCTGATCCAGCGCCCCGGCCCCGCCGGGTCGCCTCAGTCCCGCAGCGACGCCGGGACCTGGCCGCCGTTTTCCGCCAGCTTGTTCCAGACCGCCCTGGACAGGGCGGTGTTCTGCTCGGCCGAGCCGTGTTCGCCGGCGTGGACGTTCAGCTCCTCGGCCAGTTCCTTGCGGGCGGCCAGGCTGGAATCCAGATCCAGCAGCTTCAGCAGATCGACGATCGAGGTGCGCCAGTTGCCGCCGCCCCCCCTGGATTCGGCCAGATCGCTGAGCACCGCCTCGACGTCGACCGGGGGCAGGACAGGCGCCGCCGTCGCAATGGGCGCAGCGCCCGGCGTGGGGGGCGCGCCGCCGACGGTCGGCGACGGCGCGGGGGCCGTCTTCGGTTTGTGGCCGGTGATCTTGTTCCAGATCGAAGAGAAGATGCCCATCGGTCGCGCTCCTGTTGGTGTGGCGAGACAACGCGGCCAATGGGCGAGGGTTCAGCCCCGCGCCGGAATCGCCAGCCCGCGCTGCACCGCCGGACGGGCCAGGCCGCGCTCCAGCCAGGCGGCGACGTGCGGGAAGTCGTTGAAGCCGACGATCTCGCCCGCCTCGTAGAAGCCGATCAGGTTGCGGACCCAGCCCAGCGTAGCGACGTCGGCGATGGAATAGTCGCCCCGGCCCTCGCCCACGATCCAGTCGCGGGGGGCGCCGCCATCATTGGCCAGCCGTGTTTCCAGCACGCCCAGCAGACGGCGGCTTTCGGCGACGTAGCGGTCGCGCGGACGCTTGTCCTCATAGTCCTTGCCGGCGAACTTGTGGAAGAAGCCCAGTTGGCCGAACATCGGGCCGATCGCGCCCATCTGGAACATCAGCCACTGGATCGTCTCATAGCGGGTCGCCGGATCGTTCGAGAGCAGTTTGCCGGTCTTTTCCGCCAGATAGATCAGGATGGCGCCGGACTCGAACAGGGCCAGCGGCTGTCCGCCGGGGCCGTCCGGGTCGAGAATGGCGGGGATCTTGCCGTTGGGGTTCAGCGAGAGGAATTCCGGCCCCCAGGTCTCGTTGGCCATGATGTCGATGAAGTGCGGCTCATAGGCCAGGCCGACCTCTTCCAGCATGATCGACACCTTCACGCCATTGGGCGTGGGCAGGGAATAGAGCTGCAACCGGTCGGGATGCCGGGCCGGCCAGCGGCCGGTGATCGGAAAGGCGGACAGGTCGGTCATGGGTTCGGCCTCGGCGTGGTGATGAACAACCATGTCGGCGCCATGCGCGAGGTTCGCAACTGTCATCGGCACGATTTGGTCGCGGACTTGTGTCTGGAAACGGACCGAGGACGGCGCCAGCTTGGCCGTGACCGATCACAGGTCGCAGGAAGGGAGACGCCCGATGGCGCACAAGTTCGAGATCTACAAGGACAAGGCCGGCGAGTTCCGAGTCCGGTTCAAATACAATTCCGAGACCCTGTTCTCGACCGAAGGCTACAGCTCCAAGGCCTCGGCCCAGAACGCCATCGACTCCATCAAGAAGAACGGCCCGGACGCCGAGGTCGAAGACAACAGCTAATCCGGCTCGCGCTCGCCCACCTCGGTCGGCGGGACGGCCAGAAGCCAGCCGTCGGCCAGGTGCAGCTCGGGCGTCGCTGCCTTGGTGAAGGGCAGATACCAGGTCGGGCCGCCGGTCGCGGGGGCGATCTCCAGCATGTCGTCGGCGCCGAAATTCTGGACCGACTTGACCGTGCCCATGACCTCGCCCGCCGTGTCGCGGACCTCGACGCCCAGCAGGTCGGCGAGATAGAATTCGTCCTCGTCCGGTTCGGGGAAGCGGTCGCGGGGAACATAGAGTTTCAGGCCGCGCAGGGCGTCGGCCTGTTCCTTGGTGGCGATCTCCTTGGCCCGGCCGACCACGCCGCTCTTGTCCGGGCGGGTCGCGGACAGGGTCAGGGCGACCGTGCCGTCGGCGCGCAGCAGCGGGCCATAGGCGGTCAGGGCCAGGGGATCGGCGGTGAAGGCGGTCACCCGCACCTCGCCCCGCACCCCGAAACCGCCGCCGATCTGGCCGACGAGGATCAATCTGCTGTCCGTGGTCATGGTCTGTGTCCGTCGTCCTAGATCTTCCCCCGCTTGCGGGGGAAGTGTCAGCTCGTCGAGCGCAGCGAGACGGCTGACGATGGGGGAAGTGTCGCGACACTTCCCTCTCCGACCCTGGATCGGCTGCGCCGATCGCCGGGCCACCTCTCCCGCAAGCGGGAGAGGGTCTAGTAGCGCATGAAAAAGGCGGCGTCGAAGGACGCCGCCTTGATCGTGTCGAGACCGAAAGCCTTAGGCTTCGGTCTTTTCTTCGGTTGCTTCTTCAGCAGCCGGAGCTTCTTCGGCGGCGGCTTCAGCGGCGGGCGCTTCTTCAGCCGGGGCTTCTTCGACAGCCGGAGCAGCCGCGGCGGCGGCGGCTTCTTCCTTGGCGCGGGCGGCGGCTTCAGCGGCCTCGACCTTGGCGGCGGCTTCGGCTTCCAGGCGGTCGGCTTCGCGCTGGGCGCGTTCCGCGGCGCGCTCTTGCGCCTTCTTGCCGGGCTGGGCCTTGTTCGGGTTGTTGGACTGGGTCCACTTCACCTTGGCGCCCAGGGTCTCGTCCTGCGACAGGAAGCGGGCGACGCGGTCGGTCGGCTGGGCGCCCTTGCCGAGCCATTCGGCGATACGCTCGACCTTCAGGGCGACGCGCGGAGTGGCGCCGTCCTTGGGCAGCATCGGGTTGTAGCTGCCGACCTTCTCGATGAACTTGCCGTCGCGGGGCGAGTGCGAGTCGGCGATGACGATGTGGTAGTAGGGGCGCTTCTTGGCGCCGCCGCGGGCCAGACGAATCTTCAGCATTTTCAGTCTCTTTCTAGGAAGTCGTTATTTCTTGGGAGGGAAGCCCGGCAGGCCCGGAAGGCCTCCCGGAAGTTGTCCGCCGCCCCCGAGGGGGTTTCCAAGTCCCGCGAGGCGGTCCTGGATGGCTTTCAGGTCGTCGGCGCTGGGTTCCGGCGTCTTGCCGCCGCCCAGGGCCTTCAATCGGTTCAGATCGGGGCCGCCGCCCATGCCCGGCATGCCGGGGATGCCGCCGCCGCCGCCGAGGCCGCCCAGCATGGCGGCCATCTGCTGCATCTTCTTGGGTCCGCCGCGCGCCATCTGCTTGACCACGTCGGCCATCTGGCGGTGCTGTTTCAGAACCCGGTTCACGTCCTGGACATCGACGCCGGCGCCGGCGGCGATCCGCTTCTTGCGGCTGGCGTTCAGCAGGTCGGGCTTCTTGCGCTCGACCTTGGTCATCGAGGAGATGATGGCTTCCTGGCGCAGGATCATGCGGTCGTCGATGCCGCTCTCGGCCATCTGACCCTTCATCTTGGCCACGCCGGGCAGCATGCCCATGATGCCCTGAAGCCCGCCCATCCGCTTCATCTGCTGCAGCTGACCGGCCAGGTCGTCCAGGTCGAACTGGCCCTTGGCCAGTTTGCGGGCCATCTTCTCGGCCTTGGCCTGGTCCAGGTCCTGCGACGCCTTCTCGACCAGGGCGACGATGTCGCCCTGGCCCAGGATGCGGCCGGCGACGCGGCGGGCGTCGAAGACGTCCAGCGCATCGACCTTTTCGCCGGCGCCCAGATATTTGATCGGCAGGCCGGTGACGGCCCGCATCGACAGCATGGCGCCGCCGCGACCGTCGCCGTCGGCGCGGGTCAGGACCAGGCCCGTCAGGGGCAGGCGGGCGTGGAAGGCGGCGGCGGTGCGGACCGCGTCCTGGCCGGTCAGGCTGTCGGCGACCAGCAGGGTCTCGACGGGCTTGGCGATCTCGGCGACCTCGGCCACCTCGTTCATCAGCCCTTCGTCCAGGGTGATGCGGCCGGCGGTGTCGAGGATCAGGACGTCGAAGCCCTGGAGCTTGGCCGATTGCAGCGCCCGGCGCGTGATCTGGACCGCGCTCTCGCCCGCCACGATGGGCAGGACGGCGACGTCGATCTGTTTGCCCAGCTGGGCCAGCTGTTCCATCGCGGCCGGACGACGCGTGTCCAGCGAGGCCATCATGACCTTCTTGCGATCGAACTTGGTCAGGCGCAGCGCCAGCTTGGCCGAGGTCGTGGTCTTGCCCGAGCCCTGAAGGCCGGCCATCAGCACCACGGCGGGCGGAGTGGCGTTGGTGTTGAGCGGGACCGGCTCTTCGCCGCCCAGCATCTCGATCAGGCCGTCATAGACGATCTTGACCACCTGGTCGGCCGGCTTGACCGAACGGATGACCTCTTCGCCCGTGGCGCGCTCGGTGGCGAAGGCGATGAATTCCTTGACGACCGGCAGGGCGACGTCGGCCTCGAGCAGGGCCACGCGCACTTCGCGCATCGCCTCGGCGACATCCTTTTCGGACAGGGCGCCGCGGCCGGTGATCCGGTCGAAGACGCCTGTCAGCCGCTCGTTCAGAGCCTCGAACATTCACTACCTCGTGGCGACGGGTGAAGCGGCTCCATACGACAACGGCCTCTGGCGACGATCACGTCGGCAGAGGGTTCTCGCCCACCTCGTTCTCTTTTTTGGGCTATCGGCCTTGCGGCCTGCTTGAGCCCGAATGGGCTGTGCTCAAGCAGCGCGGAGCGCGGTAGCACGACAAAAGAGCTGTCGTGTGGGTGGAGACGCGAGGTTCACTTGCGTCGGAAGCGGCGGCTTATGAAGGAAAACAAGGGGAATGTCGAATCCCAACGCCACAGATTCTCTCGCCGTGCGCACGGCGGAGGCCCCTTCCCGGTTCAGACGGAGATGTTCAGCAGCACGGCCTGCGTCTTGCCCTGGGCGGCCGCGTCCTTGACCTTGGCCTCCAGCGCCTCCTGCAGCTTCTGGGCGACCAGCTTGGCGATCTCGTCCTCGATCGTGGCGCGGGCTTCCTTCGGCAGGGCGGCGACGTCGCGCTCGCTCATATTCTTGTCCGACAGGACCTGCTCGCGGAGCCGCGCCTTGAGCTTCTCCATCTGCTGCTCATGCGCCCAGGCGCTGAGCCCCTTCTCACGAATCTGGTCAAGATCGTTCTGAAGGACAGAAGTGGGCTTATTTTGCCCGGCGGATGCGCTCTGGCCGACCGAGCCCACACTGCCAAGGAAGCTGCTAACCGACGAAATCGACAAGACATTCTCCTTTCCGAAATAGTCGACGACGCGACTGTTGCGGAAAGGCTTGCAACCCGCGTGCCGAAATCAGTCCTCAGGCGTCTCGGCCGGCGTCTCGTCCTTCTTCGGTTCGGAGCCCGGCTCGGTGACGACGATGGTCTCGGGCGGGGCGGACAGTTTGGACAGGTCGCCGCCGGCGCGCAGGACGTCCAGGGCGCGTTGCAGCTGGTAGTCCTTCTCCTTGTCGAAGTCCTTGCCCGGGGCCTCGCGCGGCGTGTGCGGCCCCTTGCGTTCCGCACCGATGGAGGAGTCCAGGGCGGTGGCGTAGGCGGCTTCGGAATAGATGAAGCTGGAGCGCGAGACGATGCGGGCCTCGGCCTCGGACCGGGCGACCTCCAGATCCGGCTCGATGCCGATCTTCTGGATCGAGGCGCCGGACGGCGTGTAGTAGCGGGCCGTGGTGATCGACAGGGCGCCGTCCTGGCCCTGGCGCAGCGGGATCACCGTCTGGACCGACCCCTTGCCGAAGCTGGTCAGGCCGACAATGGTCGCCCGCTCATGGTCCTTCAGGGCGCCGGCGACGATTTCCGAGGCCGAGGCCGAGCCGTAGTTGACCAGGACCACCACCGGCAGGCCGCCGGTCAGGTCGCCGGGCTTGGCGGAATAGCGCTGGATCTGCTCGGGCTTGCGGCCGCGCTGGCTGACGATCTCGCCGCGTTCCAGGAAGGCGTCGGACACGTCGATGGCGGCGTTCAGCAGACCGCCGCCATTGTTGCGCAGGTCCAGGACATAGCCCTTCACGCCGGGCTTCTCGGCCTTGATCTTGGCGATGGCCTCGGTCAGTTCGCGGCCGGTGTTCTCGTTGAAGGTCGAGACGCGCAGATAACCGAAATCGCCTTCGACCCGGCCCGTGACCGACTGAACCTTGATGATCTCGCGGGTCAGGACGACCTCGAGCGGGTCCTCGCCGTCGCGCAGGAAGGTGACGCGCACGCTGGTGCCGACGGATCCGCGCAGTTTCTCGGACACCTGGCTGACGGTCAGGCCGGAAGCGTTCTGGCCCTCGATGGATGAGATGACGTCGCCGGCCTGAACCCCGGCCTTGGCGGCGGGGCTTTCGTCCATCGGCGAGATGACCTTCACCAGGCCGCCCTCGGAGGTGATGGTCAGGCCGACGCCCGAATACTGCCCCTCGGTCCGCTCACGCAGCTCGTCATAGTTGGACGGCGGCAGATAGTTGGAGTGGGGGTCCAGCGCCGTCATCATGCCGGCCAGGGCCGCCTCGATCAGCTTCTTGTTGTCGACGGGGACGACATAGGCCTGCTCGACGATGCCGACCACGTCGCCGAACAGCTCCAGCATCCGGAAGGTTTCGTTGCGGGGCGTCTGGCTGGTGGCGACGGCGGCCGAGCCGCCGAGAACCAGGGCGGCGCAGCCGACGAGGAGCAGTTTACGCATTCGGTCTCTTTCGGTCGGGCCGATCATGAAAGGCGCCCGTTGCAAGGGTAAGGCCCCGCAGACACGACGAAATCGTGGCGGCGCAGCGTCACGCCGATAAAATCAGCGTCAGGTTGGAAAGCAAGGCCTTATCGCATCTCGGCCATTTCGCCGCCTCCCAACTCGCCGTCAGAGGCAAGAGGCCGGAAATGACGCCTGTCGGAGCCTATTTCAGCCAGGGACCGGGATCGATGGGCCGTTCCTCGCGCCGCAGTTCGAAATAGACGTCGCCGTCGGGGCCGCTGCGTCCCAGGGTCTGGCCGTCCGAGACGCGGGCGTCGTGCGCCACGTCCACGCTTTCCAGCCCGGCGATGACCGCCCGCCAACCGGGGCCGAGGTCCAGAATCACCACCTGGCCCCAGCCGGTCAGGGGGCCGGCGTAGGCGACCTTGGCGTCGGCGGGGGCGGTCACGGCCGCGCGGTCGGCCCGCCAGCGCCACCCCGAGGTCCCTGCCCCCCAGGTCTGGCTGGGCGCGCCCTGGACGGGCGAACTGAGGCGGGTGCGGCCGGCGGGCAGGCGCGCCGGGGCCGCCTCGGCCGTAGCGGCGGCGGGGACGTCGCCGCCCAGTTCGCGGATACGGTTCTCCAGCACGCGGGCCGCGCGTTCGGCGGTGCGGGCCTCGGCGTTCAGGACGGCGGTCAGAGCGGTCTTGCGCGCCGTCAGCCCCTCGATCTCGGCGCGGCGGTCGCCCTGGGCGCTTTCCGTGGTCAGCAGCCGTTCGGAAGACAGGACCGCCAGGCGGCGGATGCGCATGATCTCGGCCTGACGCGCGGCCAGGGCCTGGGCGCGCCTTTCCAGGTCGGGCGTCATGGCCCGCAGCAGGATGGAGGCGCGCACCGTATCCACCGCCTTGTCCGCCGGAATCAGCAGGGGCGGCGGGGGGCGACGGCTCATCATCTGCAGGGCGCTGAGCAGCCGGCCCTGGGCCCCGCGCTCCCGGGCCAGGTTCGTGACCAGTTCGGCCTCGCGTTCGCTGAGCTGGCGCAGGCGGGCGCGCTGGTCGTCGATCTGGCGGTCGTCGGTCCGTTCGTCGGCGCGCAAGGCCGCCAGGCGTCGCTCCAGCTGGGCCAGTTCGGACTTGGCCGCATCGGCGTCGGCGCGCAGGCGGCGCGCCCGCACGGCCTCGTCGCGGTATTCGGCCTGGGTGCGGGCCAGCTCGCTTTCAGGCGCCTGCCGGCCCACGGCGGGCGCGGCGAGCACGAGGCCCGTCAGCAGGGCGAGAGAGAGTGTGGCGGCGCGACGCATGTCAGTCGCGATGATAGGGTGATCCGGCCAGGATGGTCACGGCCCGATAGAGCTGTTCGGCCAGCATGGCGCGAGCCAGGGCGTGGGGCCAGGTCTGGGGACCGAAGGCCAGGGTCGAGGAAGCGGCCGCGCGCACGCTGTCGTCCAGCCCGTCCGCCCCGCCGATGGCGAAGACCAGACGGCGTTCGCCCTGATCGCGGAGTTTGGCGACATGGTCGGCGAAGGCGCGCGAGGAATAGGTCTTTCCACGCTCGTCGCAGGCGATCAGGTGCGACCCTTCCGCAGCCGCGAGGATCAGTTCGGCCTCCGGCCCCTTGCCCGGCTTCTTGGCTTCCAGGTCGATCAGTTCAAGGGGGCCGAGGCCAAGCGCGCGTCCGGACAGGGTGGCGCGCTTGGCGTAGTCGTCGGCGAGGGTCGCCTCTGGCCCTCGGCCCGGTCGGCCGATGGCGACGATCCCCAGCCTCATGGTCTCAGTCGCGGACCATGCGGTGGGCGGAATCGACGGCCCAGATCTTCTCAATATTGTAGAAGGTGCGCACTTCCGGGCGGAACAGGTGGACGATCACGTCGCCGGCGTCGATCAGGACCCAGTCGCAATGCGGCAGGCCCTCGACCTTGGCCTTGCCCAGGCCCTGTTCCTTCAGCGTGCGCAGCAGGTGGTCGGCGATGGCGCCGACATGGCGGTGCGACCGGCCCGACGCCACGATCATGGTGTCGGCCATGGCGCTTTTGCCCTTGAGATCGATCAGAACCATCTCCTGGGCCTTGTCCTCGTCGAGGCGGCTCAGAATGGCTTCTTCAAGCGGGGTCGAGCCGATCGGGCGCGGTGCGGAATCGCCGAAGGCGCTGGGCGCGCCGTCGGATTCAAAGCCGTCTTCGGAATGCAGAGGTTCTATGGCATCCATCTCGTGCGCCGTGTTCGAAACGGCGGCGTCTTGCGTATCATACGCGGGCGAGGGGGTCAGCGGAGGGCTCCAGGAGCATTGACTAAAGAAGCCCTCTAGCACGGATAGGCCGGTCCGTGAACCGGCGCCCCGATCACGAGGCCGCGCGTCGTCCGGTTCCGGTGCGGATCGCGGTCGAGGACAGGGGGTTCAGCGGCGCCGTCAGATAGGTCCAGGCGGGCGCCGACAGGGTCGGCAACAGACCCGCCTGCTCGGCCGGAACGCGGAAGGTCGCGAACCGCGCGGCCGCCGGGGCGGTGCGGCTGTCCAGCAGGGAGCCCGGCCGGGCGATCACCGCCACCGGCATCAGCCGCATGATGTCGGTCCAGCCGCGCCAGCGATGGAAGCTGGCCAGATTGTCCGATCCCATCAGCCAGACGAAATGCACGCCGGGATGCCGCGCGACCAGCAGGCGCAGGGTGTCGACGGTCCAGGCCACGCCGGTGCGGGTCTCGAAATCCGAAATGATCATCGACGGGCCGCGGGCGTGTTCACGCGCCGAAGCCATGCGTTCGGCCAGGGGCGCGCTGTGGCGGGCGTCCTTCAGCGGGTTCTGCGGCGAGACCAGCCAGACGACCCGGTCCAGGCCCAGGCGGCGCATGGCCGTCTCGGCCACATGGGCGTGACCGTCGTGGGCCGGATTGAAGGAGCCGCCGAACAGGCCGACCTTCATTCCCGGCGTCAGGATCAAACCGTCCCGCAACCCCCCGGATCGGGGGCCGGCGCCTTTGGGCGCGGGACCGGCGTGAAAGAAGGACAAGCGGGACGTCTCGGGGAGTTATGCTCAGCGGCGCCCTTATCATGGGGCTCGGCGCCTGTCCCCCGATTAATCGTCCGCCCTCAGACCGCCGCCTCGAACAGGGCGTCGCGGGCGACGTCGGCATGGGTCATGGGGAACAGATGGCCGCCGCCGGCGACCACCTCGACCGTCACGTTCGGCAGGCCGCGCGGCGCGACCGGCACATGGGTCAGGGCGCCGTGCTCGGCCTTCAGAATATGGATCGGCCCCGGATAGCGGCGCAGGGCCCGCCAGGGATCATGCGCCTGGGCGGCGTAGTTGGCGGCCTCCCAGACCGGGGTGGCGGTCAGCGTCAGACCGTCCGGCGTCTCGACCAGGCCCTCGGACAGATAGTCGGCCAGCACCCGGTCGGGCCAGCCCTTGAAGGCGCCGCGTCCGCGATAGGCGGCCATGGCCTGTTCGCGGCTGTCGAACACCGGGCGACGGCGGCGTGTGGCCCTGGCGATGGGGATGTCCTTCATCAGCCGGTGGGCGAAGGGCAGGTTGAAGGCGAAGACCGCCGCGCGCCGCCAGATCACCGGATCGAACAGGACCAGGCTCGACACCCGATCCGGCCGTTCGGCCGCCGCCAGCAGCGAGGCGGTTCCGCCCATCGAATGGCCGGCGAGGACCACCGGCGGCCCGTCGATCGCCTCGATCAGGGCCAGGATGTCGTCGCGGTGATCCAGCCAGCTGGACTTGGGCCGGGCGAACACCGGCAGGTCCGACCCGCCGTGGCCGCGCAGATCCGGAGCCCAGATCCGCAGACTGGCCGACAGGGGCGACAGCAGGCTGCGGTAGGTGGCGGCGTTGAAGCCGTTGGCGTGGGAGAAGATCAGGTCCACGGGCCGCTTCGGGTCGCCGAAGTCCATCACGGACATCCGGCCCGCGCCCCAGTGATTTTTGATCGGCACGCTGAGTCGACGGGGCGGGGACATCAGCGCAGCATCCATGATCATGCGGCCTGACGACAGGCGGCGCAGAGTCCGTGCGCCTCTATGGTGGTGCGGGCGATGGCGTAGCCGGCGGCGGCGGCGGCGGCGTCCATGGCGCCCTGGTCCGGCCCGTTGATCTCGCGCGTCGCCCCGCAGCAGTCGCAGATCAGGAAGGCCGCCGCATGGGGCGCGGTGTTTTCTTCATGTCCGGCGCAGGCGACATAGGCGCTGATGGAGGCGATGCGGTGGGCCATGCCCTGGCGTTCCAGAAACTCCAGGGCGCGATAGACGGTCGGCGGCTTGGCGGCCTGGCCGTCCTCGCCGAAGCGGGCGATCAGGTCATAGGCCTTCACCGGCTCGCCGGTCTCGAGCAGAAGGAACAGCACCCGTCGACGCGGCGGCGTCATCCGCTCGCCCGCCGCCGTCATGCGCGCTTCCGCCCCCTCCAGCGCGCGGATCAGGGCTGCGCCGTGCAGGCCCGCATGATCGTGATCGTGGTCGCAGGTGGAGGTCATGCGCCACAGCTAATGGCTGAGCGGCCTGGCCGCAACATGAGACGCCGCCGGGCGTCGCCTCCGTTTGCCGCTGGGACGCGCTTGGGCTAGAAGGCCCGCCTCGTTTCCATTCCAGAGCGCCTGGCTTCTCATGACCGACACGACCAACTCGCCGCTCGAGGGCAATGTCCTCTTCTACAAGAACCCCGAGCCGCTGGATCCGGGCCTGCACGGCGCGCTGGGCGTCAATCCGGCCGACAAGCCCTACGCCTTCGTCGGCCAGACCAATGTCGTGCCGCTGACGGTGACCGAGTTCGCCGCCGCCGCCCTGTCCTATCCGGTGATCTTCACCGGCGAGAACCGCCAGCCGGTCGTGGTCATGGGCCTGCGCCAGGGCGAGAACCTGTTCGTGGCGGCCGACGGCGAGTTCCGTCCCGACGCCTATATCCCGGCCTATGTGCGCCGCTATCCGTTCGTCTTCGCCGACGACAAGCAGAACCAGCGCCTGATCCTGTGCATCGACCGCGGCGCGGAGATCGTCGCCGAGGGCGGCCAGAACCCGCTGTTCGTCAACGGCCAGGCCAGCGACTACACCACCATGGCGATGGAGTTCTGCAACAACTTCGAGCAGGAGCGTCAGCGCACCGAGGCCTTCGTCAAGCTGATCACCGACCTGGATCTGCTGGACGTACGCGAAGCCGTCTTCACGCCGCGCAATCCGGACGGCACGCCGGGCGCGCCGCAGAAGCTGGCCGAGTATTTCGCCGTGTCGGAAGACAAGCTCCGCGCCCTGCCGGCCGAAAAGCTGGCCGAGCTGCGCGACAACGGCGCCCTGGGCCAGATCTACGCCCACCTGGTGTCGCTGCTGGGCTGGGACCGCCTGATCGCCCTGGCCTTCCTTCGCCAGGCCCCCGGCACGGTCAACTAAGACCCGCCGTCCGATCGAAATGGAACGCCCCGCCGGTTCGCCGGCGGGGCGTTCTGCGTTTCAGCGGCGCGAAAAGACGGCGCGGGTCAGGCAGGAGAAGACCAGCCGACCGCCTTCATCCAGCAGGTCGTGCGAGGCGATGACGATGCCCTTCTCGTCTCCGACCGGATCCTTGCCCATCACCGTCATCCGCCCGCGCAGCAGTTCGCCCGGCGGGGGATTGCGCAGATAGCGCAGACCGTCCACGGCCAGGACCTTGGTCTGGGCCCAGCCGCCGGCCTTCTCGGCCGCCAGCCGGCTCCACAGGGCGTAGACCATGGCGTCCGGCGCGCCATAGGCGGCGTCCCAGCCGGGCGAGAACCGCTCGACGAAGACGTCCAGCGCGGCCGGATCGACCGCGCAGGCGCCCAGGGGCACGACCTGTCCCGTCTCCAGATCCTCGTAATGGACGAGCAGGGGGTCGCTCATGGATATCCTCAGGCAGGTTCTTCGGAGACGCGAACCAGCAGCTTGCCGTCGTGATCGCCGGTGAACAAGCGATTCAGCGATTCCACCGCCCCTTCCAGCCCGTCATCGACGTGGACCTTCCACTTCACCTTGCCCTCGGCCAGCCAGGGTCCCATCTCGGCGACCATTTCGCGGGCGCGCGGGGCGTAGTCGAGCACCAGGAAGCCCTGGACGGTCAGACGGTGGGTGATGATGCGGGCGAAGTTCGGCGACGGCGGCGCCTTGGTGGCGTTGTAGGACGACACCAGGCCGCACACCGCCATCCGGCCGTGCACCTTCAGCCGGTTGAAGACAGCGATCATGATGTCGCCGCCCACATTCTCGAAGTTCAGATCGATCCCGTCCGGCGCCAGCCGATCCAGGGCCGCGCCGACATCCTCGTTCTTGTAATCGACGGCGGCGTCGAAGCCGAGTTCGTCGGTCAGCCAGGCGCATTTCTCGGGTCCGCCGGCGATGCCGATGACGCGGCAGCCGCGCTGTTTAGCGATCTGGCCGGCGATGGAGCCCACGGCGCCGGCGGCGGCCGAGATCACGATCGTCTCGCCGGCCTTGGCCTTCAGCACGTCGGTGACGCCGAAATAGGCTGTCAGGCCGGTCATGCCCAGGACCGACATATTGGCCGTCAACGGCAGGCCTGGCGCACGGTGGACCGGACGCAGCCCGCCCTCGGGCACGACGGCGTAATCGGCCCAGCCGGCCGAGGCGGGCATGACCACGTCCCCGACCTTGAACCGGTCGGAGCGGCTGTGTTCGACCACGCCCAGGGTCAGGCCGCGCATGACCTCGCCCAGACCCACCGGCGGCAGATAACCCTCGGAATCGTTCATCCAGGTGCGATTGGTCGGATCCAGCGACAGATAGACGGTGCGGACCAGAACCTCGGTCTCCTTGAGATCCGGGATCGGGCTTTCGACCAGTTCCAGGTCGCCCGGTTGAATCAGACCCTTGGGCCGCTGGCGCAGCACCCACTGGCGGTTCGTCTTGCCGTTCAAAGCCATGCGTCTATCTCCTAGGATTGTCTTTTGAGGCCATCCTGACCCTGCCGCCCCCGGCGGTCGAGAGCGAAAAGAAAAAGGCGACCCCTGCGGGCCGCCTTCAAGTGGCATCATCGAGAATGAGGCGCGGAGGCGACAGATTGGCTTTCGCCAATCTCAAGTCGGGGGGGGCGTCGCCGCCTCCGCAAGCCGATAACGGCAGGCCGGGAGAGTGGTTCCAGAGGTTGCGTGCAATTTTTCGTCTTCCCACGAACAAGGTTCGCCGGAGCCGCGCGCCAATCGGAACGTCGCCACCGGCAGGGCGTTGAGGCGCGACCAGAAAACAGAACAAGGGAGGCCGAGCATGAGCCACCAAGACCCCCAGACGAAGATAACGGACGCGGATCGATCCAACCGGCCGATCGACGCCCAGTCCACCCGCCAGGGCCGGTCCGGCGTGCGCATCCTGTGGCTGCTGATCCTCTCCGGCGGGGCGGCGGCGGTGCTTCTGCTGTCCATCTGGGCCTTCAGCCAGGGCGGCATGTCGACCACCAACGCCAACGACGGCGACCAGGCGGTGGACGCCCGCGCCTTCCAGGGCGACGCCCAGACCCCGCCGGCCGCCGACGCCCCCACCGGCCCCGCGGGCGAGGCTCAGCCCACCCCGACAGGCGAGACGCCGAACGTCAACGCCCCGACCGCGTAGCGGACAGAAAGAGGCCCCGGCGCGCAAGCGACCGGGGCCCTGACGGCGTTCAGTTCGAAAGGGCGGTCAAGCCGCTTGTTTGTGACGCGAAGGGTGGAAGAACAGGGCCTGGCTGATCGCCGCCTTCACCGTTTCCGGCTGGAAGGGCTTGGTGATCAGGAAGGTGGGTTCCGGCCGTTCGCCGGTCAGCAGGCGCTCCGGGAAGGCGGTGATGAAGATCACCGGCACGTCCATGTCCTTGAGGATTTCCTTGACCGCATCGATGCCCGAAGACCCGTCGGCCAGCTGGATGTCGGCCAGGACCAGACCCGGCTTGTGGCGAGCCACGGCCTCAATGGCTTCGTCATGGGTGGTGGCCGCGCCGGTGACGCGGTGCCCCAGTTCCTTCACCAGACTCTGGATGTCGGCCGAGATGATGGCCTCGTCCTCGATCACCAGAACATCGGTCGCCAGTTCCGCGTCAATGTCGGACTGGGCTTCGGCGATCAGCCGCTCGACGTCGCGGGCGTCGGCCGACAGGATCTGCGCCGCTTCCGACGGCGTGAAGCCCTCCAGCGCGGTCAGCAGGAAGGCCTGACGCGAGCGCGGCGCAATCCGCAGCAGACGGCTCGAGGCGTCGGTGCGGCCATCGACGCCGCTGACGTCTTCCAACTGCGCCCCGGTCGAGGACCAGATGGCGTGGAAGACGTGATAGAGGGCGACGCGCGGCGTCATGTCCGTCGAAAGCTGTTGCTCGCCGGCCGCCAGGGCCTCGAGCGCGACACGCACATAGTTGTCGCCCGTCGCCTGGTCTCCGGTCAGCGCCCGTGCATACCGACGGACATAGGGCAGATGCGGCGCAAGTCTGGCCAGAAGGCTCATGCTAGATAGTCCCCGACAAAAATCGCTGTCTCGCCCGACCAGGGCGCAGCGCTACAGCGGGTTGAAACGTATCAAATCCACCACGGTTCCGCACCAAGCCGCAAGCTTGAGTATTTATTCCCAAAATGGGAGGAACCCGGCGGCAGGGGCGACGTTATCCAGTCCGCATTTCTGCACTGCAGTTGGGTGGGCGGTGTTCTGTCTATGATAAATTCTTCCGATTCCTCGCGGCGCAACGACGTCGAAAATGCGGGGGAGGCGGGGCTTGAGGAAGCTCGACTTCGCCAGCAGGCCATCGGCGTCAAGCTGCGCCACATGTTCGACGAGGTGGTCAACGAGCCTGTGCCTGACGAATTCCTGGAAATTCTGAAGCGCGCCGACGCCAAGGCGTCGGGCGGTGGCGCATGAGCACGTCTCGCCTGGGAGCCGCCCCGAAACCCGCTTCGGCCGACGACGACGGCTTCAAGCGGGAATTGGTTCAGCTGATCCCTCATCTGCGCGCTTTCGCACGGACCCTGACGGGTGATCCGACCGCCGCCGACGACCTGGCGCAGGACGCCATGATGAAGGCGTGGGACGCGCGGGCCAGCTATCAGATGGGCACCAACATGAAGGCCTGGACCTTCATGATCCTGCGCAACCAATTCTATTCCGAGAAGCGCCGGTCCTGGCGCCAGTCCCAACTGGATCAGGAAGCGGCCGAACGGACCCTGGTGGCGGTCGACGACCCCGAGGCGCCGGTCGCCCTGGACGAACTGCGCCAGGCGCTGAAGACCCTGCCTGAAGAGCAGCGTGAAGCGCTGATCCTGGTGGGCGCCGGCGGCTTCGCCTACGAAGAGGCGGCCGAGATCTGCGGCTGCGCGGTGGGTACGGTGAAGAGCCGCGTCAGCCGGGCGCGCCGCGCCCTGGCGGCCACGCTGGAAAAAGGCGGCTACGGCCGCGACGGCAAGGCCGCGGGCGACGCGATGCGGTCGATTCTCGGCGAGGCCGACAGGCTGGCCGGCGCCCGGTCCTGATCCCCGGTGGCGGAAGAGACCAGAGCGGGGGACGCGGACGCGCAGCCGCGCCTCGGTCGGAAATTGAACACCGCCCGGTTCCAGGGCATCCGCTTTCGCCTCGGCGTGGCCATGGCCCTGGCCCTGCTGCCGATCTTCATCCTGATCCTGATCCAGACCCAGGCCGACTTCAGCCAGCAGGCCGAAGATCGCAAGGTCGATCTGCAGCTGGCCGCCGAGCGCAGCGCCGGCAGCGCCAAGGCGCGGCTGGACGGCGCGCAGGTCCTGCTGCGCGCGCTGAGCCCCGACGCGCTCGGTCCCTATTGCGCGCCGCGTCTGACGGCGCTGGTCGATCGGCTGGAGGGCTATGAGGGCCTGTACCGCCTGAGCCCCACCGGCGAGGCGGTCTGCGCGTCGGGACGGCCTGACGGGGTTCGAGCCGGCCTCGCCCCCGCCGCCGGCGCCGACTGGTTCCAAAGATTGCGGCGCGGCGAGGATCTGGTCGTGGTTCGCGCGCCGGCCAACGCCGGCTATCCGGCGGCGCTGATCGTCGCCGTGCGTTCAGAACGCCCCATGGGCCGGTTCGACGGCGCCATGGCCGCCGTGATCCCCCTGTCCGCGCTTCAGCCGGACATCGAGGACCCCGCCCTGCCCTCGGCCTCCGAAGCCGCATTGACCGACGGCGCTGGCCGGATCCTGGTCGCCAGCGATCCCGCCGCCTTCCGCCTGGCGGACGGCGGCGACGTTTCGGGCTGGGTCGCCCGAGCGCGCGACGAGGGAACGGCGGTGTTCGCGGCCAAGGACAGCCGCAACCAGCGTCGCGACTACGCCGGGGCCGTGCTGGCCGGCGGCGACCTGTACGCCCTGCTGTCGGCCCCGGCTCCCGGCCTGCTGTCGTGGGCGCGGCTCAATCCGATCGGCAGTCTGCTGCTGCCGCTGGGGGCCTGGCTGACGGCCTTTGCGGCGGTCATGCTGCTGTCGGAACGCATCTTCATTCGCTGGCTGGATTATCTGGAGCGGATCGCCGCCCTCTACGCCAAGGGCCGGTTCTCGGTGCGGCCGCTGCAGGCGATGAACGCCCCGGCCGAGATCCGCACCATGGCCCGCACCCTGGACGAGATGGCCGAGGCCATCACGGTGCGCGACCGCGAGCTGATGAATTCGATCGCCGAGAAGGACGCGCTGATGCGCGAGATCCATCACCGGGTGAAGAACAATCTTCAGATCATCTCGTCCCTGCTGTCGATGCAGCAGCGGGCCCTGACCGACGCCCCGGCCAAGGCCGCTCTGGGCGATACGCGCCAGCGGATATCGGCCTTGGCCCTGATCTATCGCACCCTGTATCAGAGCGACGACATCCGTCATGCCGACGCGCGCGACTTCCTGACGGAACTGGTCGGCCAGTTGGTCGCCAGCGAGGCGGGGCGCGGCCCGGTCGTCGTCAGTTCGGTGGAGGCGGATTCGCTGCTGGTCGATCCGGACAAGCTGGCGCCCCTGGCCCTGTGGCTGGTGGAGGCGGTGACCAACGCCCAGAAACACGCCTTCGCCGGGCGGGGCGGCGTGCTGAAGGTCCGGTTCCGGGTCCTTGGCGACACCTCGACGCTGGAAGTCGAGGACGACGGACCCGGCGCCTCGGCCGGGGCGGAGGTCGGGGTCGGACGCACCCTGATGGGCGCCTTCGCCAAACAACTGCGCGGCGAGGCCGAGTTCATCGAGTCGCCCGGCGGGGGGGCGATCGCCCGCATGACCTTCGCCACGCCGGAAGCCCTGTCGCCGACGGACCCCGCAGACAAGTCGGGCGGTCAGGACGGAACCGGGACTGTGCGGTCGCGTTGATAGGCCAAGACCGACAGACTCCCATGTCGGCTCAACCGGAGCTTTCTCATGCGCAAGATTTTCGTACTGGTCGCCGCCGCCGCCGCCCTGACCACCGCCGCCTGCAACACGGTCGAAGGCGTGGGCCGTGACACCCAAGCCGCCGGTTCGGCCGTTTCGGGCGCCGCCCAAGACGCCAAGAACTGATCTTTCGGCGGCGAATGTCGCATTGAAGATGCTTGCAAGGCCCCGCTTCGTCGGGGCCTTGTTCGTTTCAGGACTGCACCAGGAGAATTTCCGTGAACCAGACCGCCCGGAACGCCGGCCTCGCCCTGCTTCGCCAGCACGCCTTGATCGCGGGGGAGCCCGTCCCGGCCAACGGCGGGGGAATCGCGGTCGATGATCCGGCGACGGGAGAGATTATCGGCCATGTTCCCGATCTGGGCGCCGCCGAGACCGAGACCGCCATTCAGGCCGCCGCCGCCGCCTTTCCCGCCTGGTCCCGCACCGACCCGCACAAGCGCGCCGCCTTTCTGCGCAAATGGGCCGAGCTGATCGACGAGAACGTCGAAGGGCTGGGCGCCCTGATGGCGCTGGAGAACGGCAAGCCGTTCGAAGAGGCCAAGGGCGAGGTGGTCTACGCCAACGGCTTCATCAAATGGTTCGCCGGTGAGGCCGAACGCCTGATCGGCGAGACCCAGGACAGCCCGCTGGGCCATCTGCTGCTGACCTATCGCGAGGCGGTGGGGCCGTGCGCCCTGATCACGCCCTGGAACTTTCCGGCGGCCATGCTGACGCGGAAGCTGGGTCCGGCCTTCGCCGCCGGCTGCACCGCCGTGGTCAAGCCGGCCAGCCAGACTCCGTTCACCGCCATCGCCCTGGCCGAACTGGCCTATCAGGCGGGCCTGCCGGTCGGCGCCCTGTCGATCGTGACCGGCGAGGCGGCGGTGATCGGAAAGGCCCTGACCGACAGTCCCCTGATCCGAAAACTGTCCTTCACCGGATCGACCGGCGTGGGTCGGAAACTGGCGGAACAGTGCGCCCCGACCCTGAAACGGGTGTCGATGGAGCTGGGCGGCGCCGCCCCGCTGATCGTCTTCGCCGACGCCGATCTGGACCTGGCCGTCGCCGAGACCATCAAGGGCAAGTTCCGCAACTCGGGCCAGACCTGCGTCTGCCCCAACCGCGTCTATGTCGAACGGTCGGTGTCTGAGGCCTATGCCGAAAAGCTGGCGGCGGAAGTGGCGAAGATCAAGGTCGGGAACGCCTTCGAAGACGGGGTCAAGGTCGGCCCGCTGATCGAGAACAAGGCCATCGACAAGGTCGAGAAGCACGTCGCGGCGGTGCAGGCCGACGGCGGGCGGGTGCTGACCGGCGGTTCGCGCCATGAACTGGGCGGTCGCTTCTTCCAGCCGACGGTGACCCTGGGCGGAAACGACGCGCTGTTCCGCGAGGAGGAGACCTTCGGCCCGATGATCCCGGTCTTCCCGTTCGATAGCGAGGACGAGGTGCTGGAGAAGGCCAACGCCAGCGATTACGGCCTGGCCTCCTACCTGTTCACCCGCGACCTGGACCGGGCCATGCGCTTCAGCCGCCGCATCGAGGCGGGGATGTGCGGGGTCAACACCGGCCTGATCTCCACCGCCGTGGCCCCGTTCGGCGGGGTCAAACAGTCTGGCTACGGCCGCGAAGGCTCGATCCACGGCATCGACGAATATGTGGAGGTGAAGACGGTGACCCTGGCGTTGCGGTGAGGGTCACACCCTTTTTAGGGACCGGCTGAAATCGGCCACGTCCTGGATCATCAAGTCCTGACCTTCGAACCAGAAACGCGTCAGGGCTTCATGGTTCAGGGCGACCCACTCCAGAGCCTTGGGCGCGATCCGATTAAGATCGCGCTCCTCCAGACTGCTCGCCAGGACGCGAGGATTTGGACCTATCGAGATTGAGGCGCTGGGCTGGTGTCTACCCGTCTTGAGGTACAGTTTGATCCTCGGACCATGGCCGCCCAATGCGGTCGAAATGAAAATGGTCGCCAGCACGCCGGTCCAGTCAGGCGGGAGATTAGCCATCTCGACGACGTCCTCCTCGCCCAGAGCGCGCAGTTCCTCATCGAGCGTGGGCTCGCGATCCGTCCAGACGACGATGCTCTCTTCAACACCCATAGGTCGTATGATCCACACTGAACCGCACGAGTCAAATCACGCGAAGGCCCAACCGGCCGCCGGGTCGTCGTCCGGTGACGGCGGGCGACGACGGGCCGAAGGCCGCGCGACCCGGGGCGTGCGATTGGCGATCCGACGCCGGACCGCGGCCCGCCACTGATCCGTCTTCGCTTCGATCATCCCTCGAATGACCTGGACGCGAGCGTTCGCCGCGATCAGTCTGACAGCCGCCAGCACCTCGACATAGGCCAGGACGTCGCCGGCCATGAACAACGCCAACTCCAGCGGCAGAAGCTGAATCAGCATCACGGCGCCCAGCACGATGATCGCGGTCCTGAAGGCGCCGCGCGACAACAGGCGCAGGGTGGTGCTCACGACCAGACGGCGACTGCCCGAATGGAGAGTACAGGCCAGGCCGACGCAGACGATAAACAGCGGGAACAGCGGCAGTCCGCCCGCCAGAACCCCCGGCATGGCGACCAAGGCGGCGGTGATCGCCAGGCCGAACCAGGTCAAACCGTCGCGATCCATATATCCCCCAGACCAGATGTCCCCATTCGATCTGGGAACCGCCGCTCACACCGGCAAGGCCCCCCGTTTGACCACCGACCGCATGGCCACGCTGGAGGAGACGCGGTGGACGCCGGGCAGGCGCGTCAGGGTCTTGGCGTGGACCCGTTCCAGATCGTCGACGTCGCGCACCACCAGCCGCAGCAGATAGTCGGCGCCCCCGGTCATCAGATAGCATTCCATCACCTCGGGGGCGGCGGCCACGGCCTGTTCGAAGGCGGTCAGGACCGCCTCGGACTGGGACGACAGGGTGACGGTGACGAAGACGCTGATCGGCAGGCCCACGGCCCGTTCGCTGATCACCGCCGCATAGTGATCGACCACCCCCGCCGCCTCCAGCGCTCGCAAACGACGAAGGCAGGCGCTTTCGGACAGGGCCACCTGACGCGCCAGGTCGGCATTGGTCATCCGTCCGTCCTGTTGGAGCAGGCGGAGCATCTTCCTGTCAGTTCCGTCCAGTTCGACGGCGGAAACAGTCTTCATTTGGTCAATCCATCGCAGAGACTGCGTATGTACGGCGATCAGGTCGTCAAATGAACAGGATTCTGCGACCCGCTCGGCGCTATATGTGGCGCAACGGCGATCCGCCCGCAGAGACGGACGCTCCCATTATTTCCGGAGAGGTTCCCCATGCGCGTCGGCGTTCCCAGCGAAATCAAGAAGAACGAACATCGGGTCGGCCTGACGCCGACGGCGGTGCGCGAATATGTAGCCCACGGCCATGCGGTCTCGGTCCAGACCGGCGCCGGCCTGGGCGCCGGTTTCACCGACGCCGACTACGAAAAGGCGGGCGCGACCTTGGTCGCCGACGCGGCGACCATCTTCGCCAACAACGACATGATCGTGAAGGTCAAGGAGCCGCAGAAGGTCGAGTGGGAGATGCTGCGCGAGGACCAGATCCTCTACACCTATCTGCACCTGGCCCCCGATCCGGAACAGACCAAGGGCCTGCTGGCGTCGAAATGCGCCGCCATCGCCTACGAGACCGTGACCGACGCGCGCGGCGGCCTGCCGCTGCTGGCGCCCATGTCGGAAGTCGCCGGCCGGATCGCCGTCTTCTCGGCCGCCGAGACCCTGCTGAAGCATAACGGCGGCATGGGCCTGCTGTTCTGCGGCGTTCCGGGCGTGGCCCCGGCGCGGGTGCTGGTGCTGGGCGGCGGCGTGGTCGGGCTGAACGCGGCGCGGATGGCCATGGGCCTGGGCGCCGAGGTGGTGGTGCTGGAACGGTCGATCCCGCGCATGGCCTATATCGACGAGATCACCGGCGGCCGGGTCATCACCCGCTATTCCTCGATCGGCGCGATCGAGGAAGAACTGATCAAGGCCGATGTGGTGATCGGCGCCGTCCTGGTGCCGGGCGCCTCGGCCCCGAAACTGGTCAAGCGCGACCATCTGAAGACGATGAAGCCCGGCTCGGTCCTGATCGACGTGGCCATCGACCAGGGCGGCTGTTTCGAGACCTCGCACGCCACGACCCACGAAGACCCGACCTATGTCATCGACGGCGTGGTCCATTATTGCGTCGCCAATATGCCGGGCGCCGCGCCCCGCACCAGTTCCGAAGCCCTGAACAACGCCACCCTGCCCTTCGGCCTGGCCCTGGCCGACAAGGGTCTGGACGCCCTGAAGGCCGATCCCCACCTGGCGCGCGGCCTGAACGTGCTGAAGGGCGAGATCACCTATCCGGCCGTGGCCCAGGCCCTTGGCCTGGAATGGAGCGATCCGTTCGGCGTCTGGGCGCGCGGCTGATCTAGACCGTCAGGGAGACCCCGGCCGCGCCCAGATCGCGGCCGGCGCTCTCGATCGCCCGCACGGCCTCGGCTGCAGCCTGCGCCGCCTGGTCGGCGTGCTGGCGCAGGGCGGGGTCGGTCTCGGCCTGGTGCTGCGCCCGCTTCGCCATGCTCTTGATCTGGCTCGCCAGATTGCGGGCGTCGGACAGGAAGTCGCGATCCTCCTGCTGCGCCGCCCCGCGTCGTGACTGCTCAGCGACGCGCGCCTGGGCTTCCGCCGCCATGCGCCGATACGGATTGTCTTCAGACTTGGTGGTTTCGGGGTTTTTCTCGCCCTCGCCCTCGTCCTCGCCCTTGCCCTTGGGCGCCGCAGCATCCTCATTCGCGGGCGGGGCGGGAGGCTCCGCCGCGATGGGCGTCTCCGTGGGCGCGGTCTCGGTCGCGCCCACGCTAGGGTCCGCCGCCGGCGCCGCATTGGATGCCGCCGAAGAACCGGCGTCGGCGCCGCCGATCTCCGCCGACGCGCCGCCCGATCCCCCGTACATTTTGACTGCGGACTTCAGTTCCTTCGCCAACTGGGCCAGCAGTTTGGGATCGGCCCAGCCGCTCATCTGCAACATGCGGATGCGGGCCTTGATCTGTTCGATCTTCTGCTTGGCGGCCGCCTTGCGCTGTTCCTGGGCGTCCTTAGCGGCGGCGGTGTTGCGCTGCTTCAACGTTTCGACGGCGGAGCGCGCATCGCGCAGCCTGGCCTCGGCGCGCTCCTGCGCCTGTTTTTCGCGCTGGACCCGGCCCTCGGCCAGGACGCTGGTCATGGATGTCGCGCTGGACAGGTTCATGACAGAGAATCTCGTCTGCACCGCTTAACGCTCCATGAACGGCACAGCTCGGCTAGGAAGCAGACAGTAAAATCGGGGGTTGCGACGACAGGCGTGGTCATCTAGCTCTGAAACATGACCCTGTTCGCTCTTCTGGCCGCCCTGACGACCGCCCAGGCCACGGCTTCAGCGCCGCCCGTGGTTTGGGAAACTCCGCCCCGCATTGAAATGCCCGCCAAGGCGCTGGAGACGGGCGTGAAATCCGGCGTCGTGGTTCTCCGGTGCGACTTCACGGCCAACGGCATCCCCACGAATTGCCTGATCGTGTCCGAGACGCCGGTCGGCCAGGGTTTCGGCCGCGAAGCCCTGCGCGGGGTCAGGACTGGCCGGGCTCAATCCGGTCAGGCAGGGATGCGCGAAATCACCCTGACGTTCGAGACACGCTGAACCGAAGGTCACGCCTGTAATTCGCCGTCGTCTTGCGGCATAAGCCCGCGATGAAGTTCCTCGACCAGGCCAAGATCTATATCCGCTCCGGCAACGGCGGCGCGGGCTCCGTGTCGTTTCGACGCGAGAAGTTCATTCCCAACGGCGGCCCCGACGGCGGCGACGGCGGCAAGGGCGGCGACGTCTGGATCGAGGCGGTCGACGGGCTGAACACCCTGATCGACTATCGCTACCAGCAGCATTTCAAGGCCCAGACCGGCCACCACGGCCAGGGCCGCCAGATGCACGGCGGCAAGGGCGACGACGTGCATCTGAAGGTGCCGGTCGGCACCCAGGTGCTGGACGAGGACAAGGAGAC
This sequence comes from Brevundimonas sp. GW821-FHT10E09, assembly GCF_058809375.1. Taxonomy (NCBI): domain Bacteria; kingdom Pseudomonadati; phylum Pseudomonadota; class Alphaproteobacteria; order Caulobacterales; family Caulobacteraceae; genus Brevundimonas; species Brevundimonas sp. GW821-FHT10E09. The sequence continues at coordinate 92,093 of NZ_JBXASO010000002.1, forward strand.
CGTGCTCCTGGACATGGACACGCCCGGCAAGATCGAACTGCTGCTGAAGGGCGGCAACGGCGGCTGGGGCAATGTGCGTTTCAAGGGGCCGACCAACCAGGCGCCGACCTACGCCAACCCCGGCCAGGATGGTCAGGAGCGGTGGATCTGGCTGCGGCTGAAGCTGATCGCCGACATTGGTCTGGCGGGTTTGCCGAACGCGGGCAAGTCCACCTTCCTGGCGGCCGCCAGCGCCGCCAAGCCCAAGATCGCCGACTATCCCTTCACCACCCTGGCGCCGAACCTGGGGATGGTGGACCTGTCGCCGTCCGAGCGGTTCGTCATCGCCGACATTCCCGGTCTGATCGAGGGGGCCAGCGAGGGCGCGGGCCTGGGCACGCGTTTCCTGGGCCATGTCGAGCGCTCGGCCAGCCTGATCCACCTGATCGACGGCACCCAGGACGACGTGGCCGCCGCCTACCGGATCATCCGGGGCGAGCTGGAAGCCTATGGCGAAGGTCTGGCCGAAAAGGCCGAGATCCTGGCCCTGAACAAGATCGACGCCCTGACGCCCGAGGCGCGCGAGGAGAAGGCGGCCGAGCTGGAGGCCGTCGCCGGTCGTCGGCCCATGCTGGTCTCGGGCGTGTCGGGCGAAGGCGTGGCGGCCCTGCTGCGCGCCGCCTGGGCCGAGGTGAAGAAGACCCGCGGGGCCCTGGCGGGCGAAAGCGACGTCGACCAGACCTCGGGCTGGCAGCCTTGAAATCCCCCGCCATCCCCGGCGCGGGCCGGGATGGGCGGGTGTGGCGTGCGAACGTCACCTGCGGATTTCGCCGGGGAAAACGGCACGGCGAATGAGCGGACAACGGATTTCGGTGCTATGCGTTAACCCGTGCCAACGGTGAAGCTGGAGCACTCCTCCCCCATGCGTCGATTCCTCATTTGGTCCGCCCTGGCCGCCCTGATCGGCCTGATCCTGGCGGGGCTCGGCTACTGGGCCTACTGGAACTTCTATTCGCGGTTCCAGCCGGTCACGATCAGCCGCAACCAGGCCCAGATCCAGCAACTTCTCGACGAGGCCTCCTGGGTGTCGGGCGGCGGCGGGGGCGAACCCCTCTATATCGTAGGCTATCGCGACAGCGCGTCGGCCCAGCGCTATGAGCAGGAGGAGGTCGCCAAGCTTCAGGCCGCAGGGGTCGAGCCGCGCGTCATCCTGTTCGCCCGCGCCGACCGCGAGGGCCTGGCCCAGTCCACCGCCGCCGAACGAGCCACGATCGCGGAACTGTGGCTGACCCGCGACTGGTCCCTGTACCAACGCTGGACGGCGACGCCCGCGCGGAACTGGACCGCCGCCGGCATCCCCCAGGCGGACGGCAATCTGGCCCGCTCGGCCGTGGTGGACGCCAGCCGCCAGTTCGACGAACGCCTGACCGCCCTGCTCAGCGACGCCGGGGTGCACATCACCTATCCGTTGATCCTGTGGCGTGACCGCGACGGCTTCCTGAAGGCCTGCGGTTGCGCCGACAGTCGGTCCTGGGCCTTCATCCGTGACGATCTGAACGCGCCCGACCGCGTGGGTCAGGCGACGCCGGTCGATGAGCTCCCGGCGGCGGAAGCCTATCCGGGCGACGGAAGCCCGGCCGAAGCGGGCCAGACCCCGGCCATGCCCTATCCGGCCCTGCCGGCGATCCCGCCTGCGAACGGGCAGACGCCCAACGGCCAAACGCCGAACACGCCGCCGAACGCCGGGACGCCGCGCCAGACCCCGCCGGCGACGACGCCCCGCGCCGCGCCCCAGGCCAAGAAGCAGGACGACACCACCTTCTTCTAGGGGAGGCTGAAACCCTACAGGGCGCGGCAGGCCGCGATCAGCCGATCCACGTCAGCGGCGTCCTGATACAGGCCGAAGCCGAACCGGATCACGTCGTCGCGCACGTCCGTCACCACGCCGGCCGCCAGCAGGTCCGCCCGCCAGGCCGGAGCGTTGTCGTGGCGCAGGGCCAGGAAACGGGCGCGGGCGTCGTCGCCCTGGACCGGGTTCAGCATCTCGGCTGCGCCGACCGCTCCGGCCTCTCCGGCCTCTCCGGCCTGAAGCGCCGCCTGGAATTGCATCGCCAGAGCCCGACTGTGGTCCGCCACGTCCGCCGTGGTCAGCCCGGCTTCTCTCAACATCCGGCGCACGGCGTTGAACCGGTACAGAGCCGAACTGTCGAAGGTCGCGCCCCAGAACCGGCCGCCGTCCGAGCGATACTGGACCCCGCCCGGCGGGCCGGACAGATCCCCGAACTCGGCGAACCAGCCGGTGACCACCGGCCGGGGCGCAAAGCCGTCGGGGGCGTGCAGGAAACAGGCCCCCTCGCCCGCCATGGCGTATTTATAGCCGCCGCCGACATAGAAGACCCGGTCCGCCACGGCCGACAGATCCGTCGGGGTCGCCATGAAGCCGTGATAGCCGTCGATCAGGACCCACGGGCCCTCGGGCCGGGCCAGGGCGGCCAGGGCCTCGATCCCGTCGAACAGGCCGCCGGTGCGGAAGAAGACCTGGCTGACCAGGATCCAGTCGTGACCGCCCGCTGCGGCCGCCGCGACGAACCGCTCGGCGAAGGTGTCGAAGGGCGCCAAGGGCACGCGGGTGACCACGGCCTGACCCGCCTCCTCCCAGCGCTCGGCCTGACGCCGGAACGAGTGGAACTCGCCGTCCGTGGACAGTATCCGCACCGGCTGGGTCTCGAAGGCCGAAAAGACCCGCAGCAGCAGGTCATGGGTGTTGGGCGAAAACACCACGCTGTCCGGCGAGGCCAGCTTCAGTTCGTTCGCCACCTCGGCCTGGGCCTGGGGGATGATCTCGTCGAAGATCAGGTTCCATTTGCGGTCGGCGTGCCGATTGGCGTCCAGCCAGGCCTGTTGCTGGGCCTCGAAACTGACGTCGGGCCACAGGTGATGGCTGTGGGCGGCGAAATGCAGGCGCTCCGGCGCAAGGGCCAGGGCGCGGGAAAAGAGGGGCTTGAACGACATGGGCGCACCATGACCGCTTCGGCGCCGCCCGTCGATATCAGCGGCCCTTGCGCAGGCCCAACATGCCCAGCCAGCCGCCGCTGGTCAGCAGGGCCACGTCCAGCAGGGCCAGGGGCAGGGGGGTGGATACGGGCGCAGCGATGAACCGGGCCTTCCAGTCCGGCGCGAACTTGGCCTTGTAGCTGCGCAGACCCTGGAAGCCGTACAGGGCGCCGCCCTCCTCGAACACCAGGGCGCCGACGCGGGCGAAGACGGGGGCGACGCGACGATCCTCCAGCCCGGCCAGGGGCGCCATGCCCAGGTCGAAGGTGGCGATCCCCTCGGCCTTGGCCCACTGGACGCAGCGGATGAACAGATAGTCCATCACCCCATGCGGCGCTTCGGGCGTATAGCGCATCAGGTCCACCGCCGCCTCGCCCGGCGTGACCAGCAGATTGGCGAAGGCCACGATCCGCTCGCCCTCGCGCACCACCGCCAAGGGCGTCAGGTTCAGATAGTCGATGTCGAACCGGCCCAGGGAGAAGGACTTCTCCGCCCCGTTGTGCAGGCCCATCCAGGCGTCCGAAATCGCCTTCAGCTCGGGCTCCAGCGCCCTGGCGGCGCCCGCAGGCAGGATGTCGAAACTGGCCCCCTCGCGTTCGGCCCGGTTCACGGCCGTGCGCAGGTTCTGCTTGCTCTTGCCCTCCAGGGCGAAGGCCTCGGTGCGGATCACCGCCGTCTCGCCGACCTTGCGCATGGCCAGGCCCATGGTCGCCAGTTCGCTGAGGATATCGTCCCCGACCGAGTAGAAGACCGCCGCACCGCCGTAGCTGTCGGCCAGTTCGGTGAAGGCCCACAACAGCTCCTGGCGTTCCGCCAGCGCCCCTGCCGGTTCGCCCATGGCGATCCAGCGCCGGCCCCGCACCCGATAGGCCAGGAAGCTGCGGCCCGAGGGGCTGAACAACAGGGCCTTGTCGCCCAGCATGGCCAGCCAGGCCTCGGGCGTGGCCTCCTCCGCCGCCTCCAGCGCGATGCGGGCGCGTTCGATCTGGTCCTTCGAGGCCGGACCGTGACTGTCGGCGCCCGGCGAACTGAGCAGGGAGCGTCCTGCGACCAGCAGGGTCAGCAGGGACAGGACCAGACCCGCCCGCAGGAAGCCCGAGGCCTGGCGATCCACCAGGAACCGCCACCACAGCTCATCCGAATAGGCCACGTCGCGATAGGCGAAGAAGCCCAGCCACAGCATCGACCCCACCACCGCGATCAGCAGCAGCAGCCAGCCGGGCCGCAGGGGCTCGCTGAGACGCGAGCGGCGGTTGAAGGCCGTGCGACACGGCGCCAGCAGGGCGGCGACGAGCGCCAGATCGACGGACTCTTCCCAGTCCAGCCCCTTCAGAACCGAAAAGACGGCCCCGACGGCCAGCACCGCCAGGGCCGCCCAATAGGCGCCGCGGCGCCGTCGCCACAGACCGGCCGACAGCAGGATCAGCATGAATCCGGCGATGCTGGCCACGAAATGGGACAGGTCGATCAGGATCGGCGACACGACGCCGGTGAGTTGCCGCAACCGGTCGTCGAACTCGGGCGTCACCGCCGAAATGAGCATCAACGCCCCGGCGCAGAAGGCCACCACGGCGAAAACCTGAGGGGTCAGCTCATAGGCGAGACCCAACAGCCTGCGCAGCAGGCCGGGGACATAGGCGTTCCGGCGATTCACGCGGCCTCCTGCCGATTCGACGCAATGCCGCACCTTAGACCAGGAATCGTCCAACCGGGGCAGGTTCAGGGTCATTTTGGGGCCGACGAAACAATCCGTAACATGGTGGGTTTGGTGATTGCGGGCGCCGGGCCCGTGCAACCGGATGTTCTCCCATGAACTTCAAGACCGCCATTCTGAGCAGCGCCGCCGCCGCCTTCCTGATCGCCTCGCCCGCCCTGGCGCAGGAAATCGCTCCCGCGGCCCCCGCAACCCAAGACGCCCCCGCTCAGCCCAGCCTGTCGTTGACGCCCGGCACTTCGGTGCACGGTCCCGATGGCGAACTGGGCAAGCTTGAAGGCGTTCAGAACAACGCCTCGGGCGCCCAGGAACTGACAGTTCGCGGCGCCGACGGCCAGCTTCGCGCCGTGCCGCTGAACGGCATCCGCCAGGACGGCGCCAATGTGGTGGTGGCCTATACCAAGACGGAGTACGACGCCGCCGCCCCGATCGCTGGCGCGCCGCCGCCTCCGTCCGCCGCAACGGCGCCCGCCCCCGCCGCCGATCCTTCGGCCATGCCCGCCGAGCCTGCCGCGCCGATGACGGCCGAACCGGCCCCGACTGGGCCGATTCCCACGGAACCCACCACGACCGAGCCTGCCGATCCGTCGGGCAGCAGCGACCCGATGGCCCCGCCGACCGGCGACCAGCCCCAGCGCTGATCCATGACCGCCTGGGCTCGAGCCTGAGCCACAGACGTCGAGAAGGCGGCCGGGACATCCCGGCCGCCTTTTCCATTGTCACCTGACAGGAAGGACTGTTCCATGATGCGTTTCGCAACCCTCGCGGCCCTGGCGGCCACAGCCGTCCTGGCCCAAACCGCGTGGGCCCAGACCGCGTCGACTCAGGTTGACGGTCAGGACAAAGCGCCGTCTTCGCGCCACGCCGATACGCCTGCCGAAGCCCCTGCCCGCTCGGAAGACGCCCCCGCCGAGGTCGCCGTCGGCGCAACGGCGCGGGGATCGAGCGGAGAGGCGCTGGGCCAGGTCGTGGGCGTCAGTCGGGGGTCGGGCGGCCGTATCGACGGCTATCTGATCCGTCTGCCCGACGGATCGACCCGCCTGCTGCCCGCCGACGCCGCCACGGTGCAGAGCGGCGTCCTGATCGCCGCGCAGGGCGACTTCCGTCCCGCCCCCGCAGCGCAATAAGCCGGTCGAAACATACAAAAAGGGCGGCTCTCGCGAGCCGCCCTTTCGTTCATTCTCAGTCCAGAGGGACGATCAAGCGCGACGCTTGACCAGACCCAGAAGGAACAGAAGGATGATGGCGCCGATGGTGGCGACGATGGTCGAACCGATCCAGCCACCCCAGGCGAAGCCCAGCGCATTGGCGACGAAGCCGCCGATCAGGGCGCCGATGACGCCGACGATCAGATTGGTGATCAGGCCGTGGTTGCGGCCCATGATCTGTTCCGCGAGCCAGCCCGCGACGATGCCGATGATGATCCAGGCGATAATGCCCATGGTGTAGGTTCCTTCCTGTGAAGCCAAGCTGGGGAGTAAATGCACGCGGCCGGATTGGGTTGCGATCACGACATGCAGAGTTCGATGAGCCGCGAAACTCGCCCCTGACGCGACCTGCGGCATGCGGATTGCGGCGTGGCGGGCGAACCGTCCCGTGTCGGGACAGGTCTTCAGATAAGGCATTGAGGGTCATGGCCACCGACATCGATCTCCACCTGGGCCGCCGCCTGCGTCGCCGCCGCCGCCTGCTGGGCCTGACCCAGCAGCAGTTGGCCGTTCAGGTCGGCATCCGCTTCCAGCAGATCCAGAAATACGAATGCGGCGCCAACCGCATCTCGGCCGCCCGTCTGTGGCAACTGGCCGAGGCGCTGGAGACGCCGGTCAGCTATTTCTACGACGGCGTGACCGAGGCGCTGGAGCGCAAGGACGCGGCGCCGGGAACGTCCGCCGGAGGGGGCGAGATGTTCTCGCGCAAGGAGACGCTGGACCTGATCCAGGCCTACTACCAGCTGGGCGAACGCCCGCGCCGACGCCTGCTGGATCTGGCCAAGTCCCTGCACGACGTCAACGATGCGGTCGCCTGAACGAATAGGGCGCAGGCGTTGCGGCCGGGGTTCTCTGCACGGGGCGATCCGCGCTAAGAGCGCCCATGATCGAATTCGAATCCTTCGCCGTTGAACTGGCGCACGAGGCCGCGCGCGTCACCCTGCCCTTCTTCCGCTCGGGCATCGGGCATGAGGACAAGGGCGGGGCGGCGGGCTTCGACCCCGTCACCGAGGGGGACAAACAGGCCGAGGCGGCGATCCGCCGCCTGATCGCCGCCCGCTATCCCGACCACGGCGTGATCGGCGAGGAATACGGCGAGGACCGGCCGGACGCCGAGCACGTCTGGGTTCTGGATCCCATCGACGGGACGCGGGCCTTCATCTCGGGCCTGCCGCTGTGGACCACCCTGATCGCCCTGCGCGTCGCCGAAAAGCCGACTGTGGGCCTGATCGCCCAGCCCTATCTGGACGAGATCTTCATCGGCGGCCCGTCCGGCGCCCGCCTGTTGCGCGGCGCGACCGAGCGGCCCCTGGCCGTGCGGGCCTGCGAACACCTGACCGACGCCGTCATCTCGACCACCGACCCCGACATCTTCAACGGCGCGGAACGGGGCGCCTGGACCCAGGTCCGCGCCGCCGCCCGCCTGGCCCGCCTGGGCTGCGACGCCTATGCCTACGCCATGGTGGCGGCGGGCCAGATGGACCTGGTCGCCGAAGCCAGCCTGAAATCCTGGGACTGGTCCGCCCTGGTTCCGGTGATCGAGGCCGCCGGCGGTCGGGTCGTCAACTGGCGCGGCGATGCGCCGGACGGCAGCGGGCAGATCCTCGCCGTCGGCGACTCACGCCTGATCGACCAGGCCCTGGTGACGCTGAAGCGCGCGGCCATCTAGATCATGCCGGTCGGCCGCAGACCGGATTGACCTGTCTTCGTAAGACGCCTCTTGTGACCGCCTAGCGAGGTCGTCGATGCTTGGACTGTCTAGCTTGGTCGTCGGCGTCGACGTCCCCTGGGTCACCAGTTGGAGCGGCGAAGACATCCTCGGCGCCGCGCCCTGCGAAACCATCGGCCGGCACCTGGCCCTGATCCAGGCCAGCGCCCCTGGCCGGGGCAAGCCGCAGTATTCCAAAAATCACCTTGTCCGCCAGCGGCTCTCGGTCGCGCGAATGCTGTGTCCCATGTGCGGCGAGACGACCGATCCAAGCGATCGATGGACCCAGGTGGCGACGCGGCGATGCGCCGGCCAGCTTCGGGCGCGCGGCGGTCAGGTGCGGGCGGACATCGGCGACGACCAAGTCTTGATCGACGCCGGCTCTATCGCACCGCTGCATCGGCGATGCGTCGATCGCTCGATGAAATACTGCCCGCATCTCCGATCAAGCGACGATGTGATGGTGATGCGTTTCCCGCGTGACTGGCTCGTCTTGCCCTTGCTGGTGAAATCCGACGCCGGCCCCGGCGTGGCGGTGGCCTTCCTGCAGCTCTGCGGGATCAAGCAGACCATCGACCGACGCTGGCGCACCCTGGCCCCCTGAGGCGGGAGGCGCGGAGAGGATCGAGGTGCGCGCATCCCGATCTATATGTGCGGTCCACGATGGGGTCGTGCACGGCCTTGAGCCAGCCGCCCAGTTGTGAGGGGTCGCCTTCTATCCGCATCTGGCCTGTGCTCAGAAGCCTATCCAGCAGGAGGGCGTATTCGGGGTCATCGCCGTACAGGAGGTTCAGGGCGCGCGCCCCGGCAGCGGTGATTTCGATGGTGATGTCCGCGCGCTCGTCAGGCCGCGCTCCGGCTCGGAACCCCGGCTTTCCGTCGCGGATGTCGAAGCGAAGACCTTGCACGAGACCTTCGCCTATTTCCGCCCCGTCCGTGTAGCGTTCGACAAGGGACACATTCAGGTCCGCCGCCAGCCCCGATCGCACGGCGGCTTCGGTCATGACGGCCCCGACCATTTCAAACCAGGCCAAGGCGCCATGGCGCAGTTTCGATCGGGTCGTCATCAGGCTCTGCTTTCCTAAACACGCGTCTTCGATGTCCGCGAGGAGGGCGGCGCGCGGCGGGCCGATCGATTTCAGGCGACCTTCAGGACGATCTTGCCCTGCGACCCGCCTTGCGCCGCCCGCTCGTGGGCCCTGCCGGCTTCCGCGAGCGGGAACTGACTTCCGATCACGACGCGGATCGTGCCGTCGTCGAGCAGACGCGCGATCTCGGCCAGTTGCGCCCCGCTGGAGCGAACCTGGGTCGTAGAGACCGTGACGCCCCGTCTTTGCGCCTCCTCAGCCGCCGCAATGCCCAGCGGGAACACCAGAAACAGCGCCCCGCCCCGCTTGATCACAGGCAGGAAGCGGGCGGCGGCCGGACCGCCGACGGCGTCGATGACCAGATCGACATCCCGCACCACGGTCTCCGCCGCCGTCGTTTCGTAGTCGATGACCTCATCGGCGCCGAGATCGCGCAGCAAGGCCTGCTGCTTGCCGGACCCGACCGCGATGACGCGCGCGCCCTTCCACTTGGCGATCTGCACGGCGAAATGCCCCACGCCGCCCGCCGCGCCGTTCACCAGGACCGTCTTGCCGGCCAGCGGAACCGGATGATGCAGGGTCGGCTGAAGCGGGTTGGGCTCATCATGACCGCGCGCGACCAGGAACTGCCAGGCGGTCAGCAGCGACATCGGCGCGCCGGCGGCCTGAACGTGATCGACCCTGGTCGGCTTGAGCGCCAGTTCGGAGGCGGGCACGCTGACGTATTCGGCATAGGCCCGGGAGCCCCCCATCATGCCGGTGGGGAAGCGCACCATCGAATAGACTTCGTCGCCGACGGCGAAGGTTTTCACGTCATCGGCGACCGCCTCCACCACGCCCGAAACATCCGTTCCGAGGATCATGGGGAAGTCGACCTGCGGCCGCCATTCGGGCGGCAGGGCCTTGTAGCCTTCGCGCAGATGGAAGTCGGGAGGATTGAGCCCGACCGCGTGAACGCGAACCCGCACTTCGCCCGGCTTCAGTTCGGGCACGGGAGCGTCCTCGTACACCAGCACCTCGGGTCCGCCGAATGCATGCTGCTGGATGGCCTTCATCGTCTTTACGGACATTGTCTGATCCTCACGGAATGCGTCTGCGCATCCATGACAGGCAGATAGTCGCGTCCATTCGTGTTGATAATGATCCCGCGTTTCGCTTAAATAGCGCCATGACGGAACATATGGGCCTGGATCGGCTGACAGGCCTGATCGCGTTCGCGCGGGCGGGATCCCTGGGCAGCTATACGGCCGCCGCCCGCAGCCTCTCCATCTCGCCGTCCGCCGTCAGCAAGAGCGTGCAACGGCTCGAGCAACGTCTGGGCGTGTCGCTCTTCACCCGCACGACCCGCTCCCTGACGCTGACGCCGGAGGGGCGTGAGTTGCATGGGCGGGCGCTGAAACTGCTGCAGGACGCCGAAGAGATCGAACAGGTGGCGATGACCGCCCGCTCGGAGCCGTCGGGCGTTCTGCGGATCGCCGCCTCGCTCCCGCTGGGCATCCATGTGATCGCACCGGCGCTGCCGGAGTTTCGCCGACGCTATCCCAAGGTGACCGTCGATCTGCGGCTGAGCGACCAGATCGTCGATATCGTGGATCTGGGCGTCGATGTCGCCGTCCGCATCGGAGAGCTGGCGGACTCTCGGCTCCTGTCGCGCCGCCTGGCGCCCATGCGGCTCGGCGCCTTCGCCTCGCCCGCCTATCTGGCGTCACGGGGCGCGCCGACCCATCCGGACGCCTTGGCCGAGCACGATACCGTCAATCTCCGCTACCAGAGCAGCGGTCAGGTTTTTCGCTGGCCGTTCAAGATCGGCGAGCGGGAGATCGAGATCGTCCCGCCGTCCGGAATCATCGTCGATGTCAGCGAGGCGGTGCTCGCCGCCCTGGCGGCCGGCGGCGGCGTCGGCCTGAGCGCGACCTTTGTCGCAGCCCCCTATGTGGCGCGCGGCGAGCTGGTTCCGATCCTGACCGAATACGCCGTCGAGCGCCACAACATCACGGCGCTCTGGCCGGAAAGCCGCCGGGCCAATCCCGCCGTCCGGGCCTTCCTGACCCTGCTTCAGGACATCCTCTAGGCCGTCGACCCTAGGCCACGGACGGCGTCTCTTCGGTGACGTCCTCGGTGCGGGCGGCGGGATCGGCGACGGTCGTCAGGTCCTGGATCGGCGAGACATAGTCGGCCATGGCGTCGAACTCGTCCAGGAAGACGGCGCGCTTGTCGTCGGCCTCCATGATCACCTCGTGCAGGGCGCCGGGGACCTCGACATAGCGGCCGCGGCCCAGGCGTTTGGCGGCCCAGCGGTTGGTCTGTTTCCACACCACGTCGTCATTGTCGGCCTGGACGATGGCGACCGGTATCTTGACCGCTTTCAGGGCCTTGGGCTTCAGCGCCCGCTCGCCGGCGTCCAGGGCGAAGGCCAGCCAGCCGTAGGTGGGGCCGCCGATGGCCAGGTGGGGGCAGGCGTACAGCTGCTGGCGCCACATCTCGTAGCGCGCCTCGTCCGAAGTCAGGGCGTCCTCGGCGAAGGTGTGATCGAACGGATCATCCGGGTCGCCCAGGATATAGTCGCCCGCATGGCCGTGGCGGATGTTCCAGCGGACCGCCAGCTTGACCGACCACATCGACCGTTTGCCGGTCTTGATGCGCAGCATCGGGCTGGACAGGACCGCCCCCGAGAACCGGCTCTCGCCGGCTTCCAGCGACAACAGGTTCAGGCAGGCGCCCATCGAATGGCCGACCATGATCCAGGGCTTGGGGCACTGGTCCTCGAAGGCGTCCAGCAGCCGGCCGTAGTCGTCCAGAAACTCCTCGACCGCGCGGGCGTGGCCCTTCAGGCGGTCGGGCAGGAGCCGCGCCGACAGACCCTGGCCGCGCCAGTCGTGAGCCAGGACGCACCAGCCGCGCGCCAGGAAATTGCCGATGACCTCGAAATATTTCTCGATCGGTTCGGTGCGGCCGGGGCTGAGCACCACCGTGCCGCGCGGCTTTTCGGCGGTCAGGTGCGACGGCGTCCACAGGGCGGCGCGCAGCCGCATGCCGCCGGCCCCCCGGTACCAGTCGCCCTTGCCGCCTGGCGGCGAGGACGCGCCTGGAACCCCCATCAGGGGGGCGTTGGCGGCGAAGGCTTGGGCGCGGTTCACTCGGGTTTCCTGAATTTCAAGGTCATGCGGTCGCTCTCGCCGATCTCCTCGTATTTGGATCGGTCGAAGGCGGGGTCGGCGGGGTCGCCGCGAGGGGCGGTCAGGCGGGTCGGCGGCAGGGTGTCGACGCCGAACGGATGATCCTTGGTGTCCTTCTCGTTGGCGTTGACCTCGGATGCGGCGACGAAGACGAAGCCCGCCTCTGCAGCCAGCTGTCGGACGAAGGCCTCCTGGACATAGCCGTTGGCCGCCACCGGATCCTGGTCCTCTTCCGGGGCCAGACGGTGCTGTTCGACGCCCAGGACGCCGCCAGGCTTCAGGGCGGCGAAGGCGTCGGAGAAGGCCTTTTCGGCGATCCCGGCCGCCATCCAGCCGTGCAGGGTGCGCATAAACAGGCACAGGTCGGCCGTGCCCGCCGGAGCCACTGGGCCGGAGGCGGCGCCGAAGGTGGTGAACTGGGGCTCGCCATACAGTTTCTTGTCGGCGCTGAACCGGGTCTGGAAGGCGGCGTTCAGGGCGGCCTGGGCCGGATCGGCGGTCGGCCCCTCCGGGAACAGGGCGGCGATATAGGTCCCCTGGCCCCGCGTCAGATAGGGGGCCAGGATTTCAGTGTACCAGCCGCTGCCGGGCCAGAATTCGACCACCGTCATGCGCGGTTGCAGCCCGAAGAAGCGCAGGGTCTCCATCGGATGGCGGAAGGCGTCGCGGGGCCGGTCCTGGGCGCGCCACGGCCCGGCGACGGCCCATTCCAGCGATCCTTCGGGCGGACCGGCGGGGGCGGGCGGCGCCTCGGGGGCCTCCTCCTTCTTGGGGCCGCAGCCGGCCACGGCGATCAGGGCCAGAGCCGCGGCGCCGGACAACAGGAACCGGCGCGACGGGTCGCTGGAAATCGCAGAAAGAGCAGCCATCAAAACACCCCCTCGGAACGCCGGGCCCCGTGTCCGGCAAACCTTGGTCGAACGGGCATAAGCAGGTTCGTGGCGCGGGTCAAAACCCGACTATTCCGGTTTGCGGAAACGCAGGGTCATGCGGTCGCTTTCGCCGACCGCATCGAAGGTCGCGCGCTGATCGGGGGTCAGGGCGGCCGAGCCGTCGCGGGCCTGGGACTGGCGCACCGGCGGCAGGGTCCAGACGCCGAACGGGTGGTCGTGGTCGTCCCTGGGATTGGCGTTCAGCTCGCTGCGGGCCTCCAGGACGAAGCCGGCGTCCTGGGCTTCGTGGATCACATAGCTTTCGGGCACATAGCCGGTCGAGGCGACGTCGGCGACGTTCAGGCCCTCGGCGCTGCGGTGCTGTTCTACGGCCAGGATCCCGCCGGGCTTCAGGGCGGCGTAGAAGGCCTTCAGATAGGGCTGGGTGCGGCCGTCGCGGGACCAGTTGTGGAAGGCGCGGGCCACCAGGATGAAGTCGGCCGAGCCGGCCTCGACCCCCATGCCCTCGAGCGGGCGACCGACTCCGACATAGCGACCGCCGGTCGCCGCCGCATAGGGCTCCAGGATATGCCGCCACCAGCTGGCGCCGCCCGGCTCGATCTCGACCACCGTCATGCCCGGCGTCAGGCCCCAGAAGGTCAGGGCCTCATAGGGGTGACGGGCGGCGTCGCGAGCCCGGTCGGCGGCGGGACGGGTCTGGGCGGCGACGGCGGCCTTCAGGGCCGTATCCTCCTCGAAGGTCGGCATGGCGCTGGACAGGGCCGAGCGCGGCGGCGTCCAGGCGCCTTCGGTCTGGGAGGGCGGCTGGGCCGGAGATTGGGCGGCGGCCATCGTCGGGGCGACGGTCGACAGCAGGGCGGAGAGGCCGAGGGCGGCGAGACGCATGGGCGTGTTCCTTGATCCGGTTCGCCCCTCCTTACGGAGCATCGTGGCCGGCGCAAATGACGATCCCGAGACGCCGACGATTTGCCGCGTATTCCACCCCCTTGACGCCGGTTCGCCGCATCCCATTTCAGTGTCCGAGAGCGCCGGTTCCGGGCTCTCCAGACCGACGGCGCCGATTTCGGGTCGCCGGGCTGAACTCCTACCGTCCGGGCAAACCGCCGGGCGGCTCAACCTTGCTGATCCTCAGGAGGATGCTGATGCGTACCTATGATTTCACCCCGCTGTACCGTTCGGCCGTCGGTTTCGACCGTCTGGCCAATCTGCTGGAAACCGCCGCGCGGACCAGCCAGGACGGCGGCTATCCGCCCTATAATATCGAGACCACGGGCGAGAACGCCTATCGCATCGAGATCGCCGTCGCCGGATTCTCTCCCGACGAGCTGAATATCGAGGTGAAGGAAAACCTGCTGACCGTGACCGGCCGCAAGACCGCCAACGACGACGCCGAGGCGCAGAAGACCTATCTGCACCGCGGCCTGGCCGAGCGCGATTTCGAGCGCCGCTTCCAGCTGGCCGACTATGTGGTCGTGAGCGAGGCCAATCTGGTCAACGGCCTGTTGTCGATTTCGCTGAAGCGCGAACTGCCGGAAGCGCTCAAGCCCCGCCGCATCGAGATCGGCGCCGGCCAGCCCCTGATCGAGGGCAAGGCCCAGACCAAGGTGGAAGACAAGGCGGCCTGATCCGCCTTCGGACCCGAGACTATGGAAGGGCGGCGTTCGCGCCGCCCTTTTTCTATGCCGACTTTTGGGCCGCCAGATGCGCGAAGGCGGCGACCACCTGTTCATAGGCCGGGCGTTTGAACGGCACGATCAGTTCGCAGGCCTCGGACAGGGCGCCCCAGCGCCAGGCGTCGAACTCGATCTCGTCGTCGGCTTGCAGGTCGATCTCGCTGTCCTGTCCGGTGAAGCGGAAGGCGAACCACTGCTGGCGCTGACCCACGAAACCGCGCCAGGCCTTGGGGTTGTTCATCGCCTCGGGCGGGAAGTCGTACAGGATCCAGTCGTCGGTCCGCGCCAGGAATTCGACAGAGGTCACCCCCGTCTCCTCGCGCAGTTCGCGCAGGGCGGCGGCCAGCAGATCCTCGCCCTCGTCCACCCCGCCCTGCGGAAACTGCCAGTTATGCGGGCCGGGCGTGGCGTGGCGCCGTCCGTACCAGACCCGGCCTTCGGCGTTGAAAAGCACGACCCCGACATTGGGGCGGTACAGACTGAGGTCGGTCATTACCGGCCGGACCGCAGGGTCATGGCCGAGGCGGGCGCCAGCTGCAGACCGCGCTGTTCCAGACCGGCGGTCCAGCGGGCGGCGGCCTCGACCGTCACCGGATAGGAGAAGCCGGTCCCCAGGGCCGAGCCGCGCAGCTTGGCCTGGGCTTCCAGACTGTTCAGGGCGGCGATGATGGCGGCGGGGGACTGGGTCTGATCGATCACCTTGTCGGCGCTGGCGCGGGCCCAGGCGCCGGGACGGCGCTGGAACGAACCGTCGTCCAGGAAGGCGATCCCGCGCTGGCGCAGGGTCGACAGGAAGGCGCTCATTCCCGTGTCCGAGGTGGCGAACCGGTCGCCCAGATAGTTGGTCACGCCGAAATAGCCGACAGCGCGGCCCAGCAGCCAGTCCATCTTGGCCTGGACGTCGTCCGGGGTTCCGCTGGCCAGCAGCGTATAGGGGCCGGGGTCGTTGTCGGGATAGCCGGTGGGCTCCATCGGCATTTCCAGCATGACCTCGTGGCCCTGGGCGCGGGCCTGGTCGATCCAGGACTGGAGATTGTCGGCATAGGGCACGAAGCTGAGCGTCACCTCGGGGGGCAGGCGTTCGATGGCCGCGCGGGTGGTGACGGCGTTCAGCCCCAGGCCGCCGACGATCAGCGCCACGCGCGGCTTGCCGTTCGAGCGGAACGGACGGGCATAGGCCTGAGCCGGAACGCGGCCGTCGGGCGCGATCATCGGCAGGGGGCCGCTGGGACCGGGTTGCGACAGGCCGGCGATCGGGGCCTTGGCCAGCGGAGACGCCGCCTGGACGGGGGCGCTATAGCTGGCCCCGCCCGCGACGGTGGCGCCGTCCGGCAGGGTGATCACGGCCTCGCCGCCTGCGGCGCCGCTGGGGTCCCCGGTTCCGGTCAGGTCCTGATACAGGCCCATGGCCCCCATGGAGAAGGCCTCGAACCCGGTCGGGGCCGGGGCGGGCGCGGCCTCTTCACGATGCAGGGCGATCCGGGCTGAAGGCGTGCCGGCGCGCGGGTCGCCGAGGACGGTCAGAAACAGGGCCGTCGCGGACAGCAGGAAGAGGCCGGAAAGCCCCGCGATCACCGGCGGCTTCTTCAGCGCGGCGACGACGGGTTTCAGGCTCGGCTTTCCACGCGCCGCGGGCGGAGAACCGGCGGCGGCGGCGAGGGCGGACTGGCGTTTGGCGAACATGGACACGGGGCGGAATCCTTCACGCCCAGTCTTGCATCGCGCCGGTTAAGAAACCCTAACGGCGGGTTCACCATGACCTTTCCTATCGCGACCTGTCATGGAACGTGCGTTGACGGCGGCGTTTCGGCTCTTTCACATGCCGGTCTCCCCGCTGCCGACTAGGACATGCCGATGATGACCCCCGCCGCCGACGACGCCCTGCGTGAAGAAGTCCGACTGCTGGGCGGCATTCTGGGCGAGGTCATTCGTCAGGAAGGCGGCCAGGATCTGTTCGATCATGTCGAGGCGGTGCGCCAGGCCTCGGTCGCCTATCACCGCGACCCGGCCTCGCATCCGGCCAAGCGGCTGGAGAAGCTGTTGACCGCCATGACGGTGGATCAGGCCGCCGGCCTGGCCCACGGCTTCGCCCTGTTCTCCCTGCTGGCCAATATCGCCGAGGATCGCGCCACCCGTCGTCGCGCCCAGGACCAGGTCGTGGCCGGCGCCCGTCCCGATACGCCCGAAGGCGCCCTGCAACGGCTGGCCGAACAGAAGGTGGACAAGGCGGCGGTGCGCGCCCTGCTGGACGAGGCCCTGGTCTCGCCGGTCCTGACCGCCCACCCGTCCGAGGTGCGGCGCAAGAGCGTCATCGACCGGATCGCCGCCGTCAGCGACATGCTGGACGCCTGCGACAAGGCCGGCGACGCCTGTTCCGCCGCCCAGATCAACCAACCGCTGCGCCGCCAGATCGTCATCCTGTGGGCCACGCGTCTGGTCCGCACCCAGGGACTGGTGGTGCAGGACGAGATCGACACCGTCGTCTCCTTCCTGGACCGCATCTTCCTGCGCGTCGCACCGAAGCAGTTGTCGGCCTGGCGGCGCCTGCTGGACGCCCCGGACCTTCAGCCCTTCATGCGGGTCGGCACCTGGGTCGGCGGCGATCGGGACGGCAATCCGAACGTCGACGGCGCCGTGCTGGCCGCCGCCTTCCGCACCCAGTCCCGCGCCGTCCTGGGTTATTACCTGGAAGAGGTTCACGCCCTGGGCGCCGAGCTCAGTCTGGCGGCCGAACTGGCCCAGGTCTCGCCGGAACTGGCCGTCTTGGCGGACGCCGCCCACGACCCGTCCCCCCATCGCGCCGACGAACCCTATCGACGCGCCCTGACCGGCGTCTACGGTCGCCTGGCCGCCACCTATGAGGCGCGGGGCGGAACCCCGCCGCCCCGCCGCGCCGTTGTCGCCGCCGAGCCCTACCCCGGCCCCGACGCCTTCGAGGCCGATCTGAAGATCATGCGCGACAGCCTGATGGCGTATAATGGCGAGGTCTTCGCCGACGACCGGCTCAGCGACCTGGTCACCGCCGTCGAGATCTTCGGCTTTCACATGGCGACCCTGGACCTGCGCCAGAACTCGGACGTCCACGAACGGGTCGTCGCCGACCTGCTGAAGACGGCCGGGGTCTGCGCCGACTATTCCGGTCTGGACGAAGAGGGGCGGCTTTCGGTGCTCGCCGCGGAACTGGCCTCGCCGCGCCTGTTGTTCAGCCCCTATGCCGACTACGCCGCCGAAACCCTGAAGGAGCGCGGCATTCTTCAGGCCGCCGCCGAGGCCCTGGCCGCCTTCGGCCCCCAGGCGATCCGCACCCATATCGTCTCCAAGACCGACGCGGCCTCGGACCTGCTGGAGGTCTATCTGCTGCTCAAGGAGGTCGGCCTCTATCGCCCCGAGGATCCCGCCGCCTGCCCGATCCAGGCCGCCCCCCTGTTCGAGACCATCGAAGACCTGCGCGCCTCGCGTCCGACGCTGGAGCGCCTGCTGAAGGAGCCGTCCGCCCTGGCCGTCGCCAAGGCGCGCGGCGTTCAGGAAGTGATGATCGGCTATTCGGACTCCAACAAGGACGGCTCGTATCTGACGTCCGGCTGGGAGCTGCACGAGGCCTCGCGCGCCCTGGTCGAGGTGACCAAGGCCGCCGGCCTGAAGCTGCAGCTGTTCCACGGGCGCGGCGGCACGGTCGGGCGCGGCGGGGGTTCGTCCTTCGCCGGGGTGCTGGCCCAGCCGGAAGGCACGGTTCAGGGCCGCATCCGCACCACCGAACAGGGCGAGGTCATCGCCAACAAATACGGCGAGCCCGAGATCGCCCTGCGCAACCTCGACGCCCTGACCTGCGGCGCCGTCCTGGCCTCGCTGGACCAGGGCAAGGATCACGTGTTCACCGCCGACCACGGCGCCACCCTGTCGGACCTGTCCGCCCGGTCGATGGCCGCCTATCGCAAGCTGGTCTATGAGACCGACGGCTTCGTCGACTATTACCGCGCCGCCACCCCCATCGCCGAGATCGCCGATCTGAAGATCGGCTCGCGCCCGTCATCGCGCACCGCCTCGACCCGGATCGAGGATCTGCGCGCCATTCCCTGGGTGTTCAGCTGGTCGCAGAGCCGGGTCATGCTGCCCGGCTGGTTCGGTTTCGGTTCGGCCGTCCAGGGCCAGGACATGGCCGAACTGAAGGCCATGGCCGAGGTCTGGCCCTTCTTCCGCACCCTGGTCCAGAACATGGAAATGGTCATGGCCAAGTCGGACATGACGGTCGCCCGCCGTTACGCCACCCTGGTGCCCGATCCGGCGCTGGCGGCGCGCATCTATGGCGAGATCCGCGACGAGTGGCAGAGAACCCACGACGCCGTCCTGGCCATCACCGGCCATGACAGGCTGCTGGGCGGCCAGCCCGAGCTGGATCGGCTGATCCGGCTGCGGATGCCCTATGTCGAGCCGCTGAACCATGTGCAGATCGAACTGATCCGCCGCCGCCGCGCCGGGGATGAAGACCCCCGTGTTCGCGAGGGGATTCTGCTGGCGATCAACGGCGTGGCGGCAGGGCTGCGCAACAGCGGCTGATTACAGCCGCAACCATGACGACGATTTAATCCGCCTGTCTTGGATCGGCGGCTGAACCCTCATTGAGCTGTTACACAACACGCGTATTGCGCCTTCGTCGCCGTTTCGAGCGATTATCTTTCTCTTTAGGAGCAAAGCGATGAAGGTTCTCTCCCCCGTTCTCTTCGCCGTCGCCGTCCTGTCCGTGTCCCCCGCCCTGGCCCAAAGCGATGACGCGCGGATCGCCTTCCGCGATCTGGACCTGTCCTCGGCCGCCGGCGCCGCCGCCTTCGACGGCCGCATCGACCAGGCCGCCGCAGACCTGTGCCGCAACTTCACCGTTACGGGCAGCCGGATCGTTCGCAGCCACGCCTGCCGCTCGGCCGTTCGCGCCGAGGCGATGCGCCAACTGCCGCGTTCGCGCCAGGTCGACTACGCCCGCGCCCCGCGCGACGCCCGTCAGGTCGCCCAGGTCGTCGGCCTGTTCGCCAACAGCTGATCCAAGACCGGCGAAGGGCGCCCGTCGCCCTTCGCCGCATCGGCCGGCCTACAGCCACTTCGTGCGTTTGAAGGTGATGTAGAGGCCGACGCAGACCGCGACGATCAGACCCATCACGGCCGCGTAGCCGTAACGCCAGTGCAGTTCGGGCATGAACTCGAAGTTCATGCCGTAGATGCCGGCGATGGCCGTCGGCACGGCCAGCAGCGCCGCCCATGAGGCCAGCTTGCGGGTGATCACCCCCTGCCGCTGCTGTTCCAGCAGATTGGCGACCTCGAACACCGAGGCCAGGATGTCCGTCAGCCCGTTCAACCGGCTGTTCACCCGACGCACATGGTCGGCGATGTCGCGGAAATAGGGTCGGATGTCCGGGTCGATACAGGGCAGGTCCAGCGACTGCAGCCGACCCGCCACCTCCTCCATCGGCCCCAGGATGCGCCGGAACTTCAGCAGTTCGCGGCGCAGGGTGAACAGGCGGCGGATCTCGCGCCGCGACAGGAAGGCCTCCAGCGCGCGCTGCTCCAGCTCCAGCACGCTGTCCTCGGCTCCGTCGACGATCGGCACATAGGCGTCGGCGATGAAGTCCAGCACCCCGTGCAGGACGAAGTCGGGACCGGCGCGAAGCTGTTCGGGGGAGGCCTCCAGCTGGGCGCGCAGGGCCGTGTGCGACCGGGCCGAGCCGTGGCGAATGCTGATAACGTGGTCCGTGCCGACGAAGACGTGGGTCTCGCCATAGCGGATGACGTCGTCCACCTTTTCGGCGGTGCGGGCGACGACGAACAGTTCGTGGCCATAGACTTCGACCTTGGGCATCTGGTGGGCCGACAGGGCGTCCTCGACCGCCAGGGGGTGAAGGTGGAACCGCTTCACCAGGACATCGAACTCGGCGTCGGTCGGCTCGTGCAGGCCGATCCAGACGAATTCGCCGGGTTTCATCGTCAGGCCCTTTTCCGTCAGCGGCGCCGCCCGTACGCGCTTGCCGTCACGATAGACGTAGGAGGCGACGACGGACATGCGGGCTCTTCTCTCGGCGGATTCTGATCCTGATCTAGGCCAGGTCGCGCCCAAACGAAACGGCCGGCGGATCGCTCCGCCGGCCGTTCGCTCATTCAGTCCAACTCGGCCGAAGGCCGACAGGCCAGGATCAGGACACCGGGAAGCCGCGGACCTTCAGCAGGGCCGCCACGTCCGGGGCGCGACCGCGGAAGGCGCGATAGGCTTCGGCCCGGTCGGTAGTGTTGCCCGGCGCCAGCATGATCGACTTGAACCGGCCCGCGATGTCCGGATTGAAGACGTCGCCCGACTCCTCGAAATAGGCCCAGGTGTCGGCGTCCATCGTCTCGGACCACAGGTAGCTGTAGTAGCCGGCCGAATAGGCGTCGGACGTGAACAGGTGATTGAACTGCGGCAGGCGGTGCCGCATCACGATCTCCCTGGGCATGCCGATGCGCGCCAGGCTGGCCTTCTCGAAGGCGTCGATGTCGGTCGGCGGCGTGGTTTGCGTGTGCAGGTCCATGTCGACGATGGCGGACGACAGGTAGCTAACCGTCGCATAGCCCTGGTTGAAGGTGGACGAGGCCTGGATCTTGTCGACCAGGGCCTGGGGCATGGCCTCGCCGGTCTGATAGTGTTTCAGATAGCCGTCCAGGATCGGCCGGCTCAGCACCCAGTGCTCGTGGACCTGCGACGGATATTCGACGAAGTCGCGCGGCGTATTGCCGAACGACGGATAGGTCACGTTCGACGAGAAGTAGTGCAGGGTGTGGCCGAACTCGTGGAACAGGGTCTCGGCGTCGTCCAGCGAGATAAGCACCGGCTCGCCGGGCTCGGGCTTGGTGAAGTTGTTGTTGTTCGAGCCCAGGATCACCTTCGATCCGTCTAGCGTCGAGAAGGACCGGTAGGTGGTCATCCAGGCGCCCGAACGCTTGCCCGGACGGGCGTAGTCGTCGGTGTAGTAGAGGCCGATCAGCTTGCCGGTGGCCTTGTCGTGCAGTTCATAGACCTCGACGTCCGGCTCGAAGGTCGGGACCGAACCCTTGGGCAGTTTGGTGAACTTGAAGCCGTACAGACGTTCGGCCATGGCGAAGGAGCCAGCGCGGACGGCGTTCAGTTCGAAGTACGGCTTCAGCTGGTTCTGATCCAGGTCGTACTTGGCCTTGCGCACCTTCTCGGCGAAGTAGAGGTAGTCCCACGGCTCGATGTCGAAACCGGCGATCGCCTTCATGTCGGCGACCTCCTCGGCCACGCGGGCCTTGGCGGGAGCCCAGACGCGGTCCATCAGGTTCTGCGCATTGGCCGGGGTCTTGGCCATGGTGTCCTGCATCCGCAGTTCGGCATGGTTGCGATAGCCCAGCAGCTTGGCCCGCTGATCGCGCAGCTTCACGATCTCGGCGATGGTCGCATTGGTGTCGTTGGCGTCGCCGTTGTCGCCGCGATTGACGAACTTCTTCCAGACCTGCTCGCGCAGGGCCCGGTCGTCGGCGAAGGTCAGGAAGGGATCGACGGCCGAACGGGTGTTCAGAATGGCCCAGCCCTGGAGATTGCGGCTGCGCGCGGCCGAGGCGGCGGCGGCCTTGTTCGAGGCGGGCAGGCCGGCCAGGCCGGCTTCGTTGGTGATCAGGGTCCAGGCGTTCTCGTCGGCCACCACCTTCTGGCCGAAACGGGTGAAGGCGTTGGACAGGGCGGTGTTGATCCGGCCCAGCTCGGCCTTGCCGGCCGCGTCCAGATTGGCGCCCGAACGGATGAAGGCGTCGCGACGACGCTCGGCCAGACGCTTCTGCTGGGCGCTCAGGCCCATGGCGTCGGCGTTGTCGGCGACGGTCTTGACGCGCTGGAACAGGGCCGCGTTGAAGGTGATCTCGTCCGAGGCCGCCGACAGGATGGGCGACAGTTCGGTGTCGACCGCGTCATAGGCCTCGCCGCCGATATTGGAGGTCATGACGCCATAGAGGTTGGACGCCCGGTCCAGCGGCTCACCGGCCAGCTCCAGCGCCGCCATGGTGTTGGCGAAGGTCGGGGCCTCCGGGTTGTTCGCGATGGCGGCGATGTCGGCGCGTTGCAGCTCGATGCCTTCCAGCATGGCCTCGCGCAGCTTGGCCGGGGTCACCTTGTCGAACGGCGGCAGGCCGTCATACGAACCGGTCCACGGCTGCAGCAGTTCGGCCTTGGGCGTCGCGGCCGGCAGGACGGCGCGGGCGATGCGGCCTTCTTCAGCCAGGTCCATGGCGGTCGGCGCGCCGGCGGCGGGCGTAGCGCCGGATCCGGTGGAGGCGCAGGCCGAGAGGGCCATCAGGCTGCCGCCCGCGATGAGAAGCTGGCGTCTGTGCATGGAATGCTCCGTGGAAAAATCATGTCGGTGTCACACTTAGGCGCACCGGACCGGATCGTCACCTGTCCCGCCCGTTAAAGGCCCGTAATCTTGTTGGATCGATCGTCGCACTGTTCTAAAGCCCGGATATGGCTATTGGCGTTTTCGACTCCGGCGTGGGCGGCCTGACCGTCCATCGCGAACTGACCCGGCGCTTTCCGCAGCGCGACTTCGTCTATCTGGCCGACCAGGCCCACGCGCCCTATGGCGGGCGCGGCGGCGAGGACATCGTCGAACTGACCAGGGCGGGGTGCGAGCGGCTGTTCGAGGCCGGCGCCTCGGTCGTGGTCCTGGCCTGCAACACCGCCAGCGCCATCGCCCTGCGCCGTCTGCAGCAGACCTGGATCCCCGGCCTGCGCGAACGGCTGGGCCGGCCGGTCAATGTGCTGGGCATCATCGTGCCGACCATCGAGGCCGCGACCGGCAAGCCCTGGAGCTTCGAGGCGGAGCGCGCCGCAGAAGGGGATAAGGTCGAGGCGATCGCTGTCACCGGCGTCTTCTGCACCGCCGCCACCGCCATCAGCCGCGTCTTCGAGATCGAGATCGACAAGCGGCGCGAGGACATCGCCGTCTTCTCCGAACCCTGCCCCGGCCTGGCGGGCCTGATCGAGCTGGGCGCCCCGCGCGAGGAGTTGAAGGTTGTGGTGGACGACCACGTCGACGCCCTGCGCCGCCGCATCGGCCGCCACCCGGACAAGGCCATCCTGGGCTGCACCCACTATGAGATCATCGCCGAACTGTTCGCCTCGGCCCTGCCGGCGGGCACGGTGCTGATCAACCAGCCGACCGCCGTGGCCGATGCGCTGGAGCGGTATTTCGCGCGGCACCCCGAATTCGAACTGGGCGACAGCGGCCGCCGCGACTTCCTGACGACGGGCCAGGCCGGTCCGCAGTCGGAAATGGTGTCGCAATTCTGGGGCGCGCCGCTGGCGTTCGCCCAAGCGTAGGGGCGGACACGGCGCCGACGCGGTGCTCCGCCACCGCACGTCATCCTAGGCCTTGTGCCTAGGATCCATACTCCCGGTGTCGGACTATGAAGCGCAGACTTTGCCGCTCTTCGCTATGCGGCGGGTCCTGAGTCTATGGATCCTAGGCACAAGGCCTAGGATGACGGTTGTGGGGGTGGGTGGAACTCAACACCCCGGACAGTCCGGCAGGGCCTCGCTTTCCAGCTGGAGCGTCGTGTGGCGGATGGAATGGCGTTTCGCCAGCGCCTGAGCCTCCATCAGCAGGGCGACGCCGTCCTCGCGGTCGTGGACCAGATGGGCCGTCAGGGCGGTCTCGGTCGTGGACAGGCCCCAGACGTGCAGGTCGTGGACCGCGCGCACGCCCGCCAGCCCCAGCAGCGCCTTTTCCAGCTTGGCCACGTCCACGTCGGCGGGCGCCCCGTCCATGGCCAGATTGACCGAGTCCTTCAGCAGGCCCCAGGTCGACCACAGGATCACGGCGACGATGACCAGGCTGACGATCGGATCGACCAGGGACCAGCCGGTCAGCATGATCAGCCCGCCGGCCGCCACCACCCCCAGCGACACGCCGGCGTCGGCCATCATGTGCAGATAGGCGCCCCGCGCGTTCAGGTCGTGCTGGGACTTCATGAACAGCAGGGCGGTGCCCAGATTGATGAAGAAGCCGATGGCCGCCACCGTCATGATCACGCCCGAGCCGACCGGCGCGGGTTCTGCAAAACGCCGCACGGCCTCGAAGGCGATGGCCCCGCAGGCGAAGATCAGCAGCAGGGCGTTGCCCAGGGCCGCCAGCACCGTCGCCTTGCCGAAGCCGTAGGTGCGCCGGCCGCCCGCCGCCCCGTGCGCCCCGCGCCGCGCCAGCCAGGCCGCGCCGCCCGCCATGGCCAGGCCCAGGACATCCGACAGATTATGCCCGGCGTCGGCCAGCAGGGCGGTCGAATCCGCGATCAGGCCCGCGCCGAACTCGCAGAACACGAAGGCCAGATTGACCACCAGGCCGACGGCGTAGCGCCAGTCGCCGGTGTCCACCGGTCCATGGGCGTGCCCATGCCCATGATGATGGTGGTGATGGCTATGCGAAGAGTCATGGCCGTGATCATCATGATCGTGCCCATGATCGGAATGGTCGTGTTCGAGCGAGACGTTCATGGCTTCGCCTATACGCTCTTTGCGCCAACGGCCAAGCTGGTACTTGATAACGCATTGAATGTTATCATGTAATATCCATCAATGCGGCTGGAAAACGATCACCAGCCCCAGGGCGATCAGGGCCACGCCCAGCACCGCCCCTTCATAGCGCGCCCACCGCTCCATCCGCAGGATCGACGCGCCCGCGCTGGCCAGGCCCGTGAACACCGCCATGCCGGCGATGGTGCCGACGGCGAAGACCAGGGTCAGCAGAGCCAGGGCCGCCAGGCCCTGGGAGGCCGAAGACAGATAGATGGGCAGCAGCACCTCGCCCGGCGACACCGCCATCATGGCGACCAGGCCCAGGAAGGCGGCCTTGTCGGACACGGCCGGCGGCGCGGCCTCCATCGTCGGGCCGCCCGCTGTTGCAGGCCGCAACACCGTGGCGCGCGCCAGGTAGAAGGCGCCGAACAGGAACAGCAGCACCGCCGCCAGATGAGGCAGGAGCCCCTCGACCCACTGATCCAGCGCCAGGCCCGCCGCCACGATCAGGCCGCCGACCACCGCCGTCGAGGCGATATGGGCCAGGCCCGCCGCCGTTACGGCCAGCAGCACGCGCGACGCCCGCCAGCCCTGCGCCCGACCCACCAGGGTGAAGGGCAGCCAATGGGTCGGCAGGGCGGCGTGCAGGAAGGCCGCGACGAAGCCGCCCCCGAGCAGGGACAGCAACACGGACGGTTCGGAGACGGGCGACATGGGCGGGCCTATACTCCGTTACTTTATAACGGTCGAGACCAATTCCACCTTACAGCCAGTCGGCGAAGGGTTCCCGGTCCAGCATGTCTTCATAGGTGGGGCGCGGCCGAATGACGGCCCACTGGTCGCCGTCGACCAGAACCTCAGGGACCAGGGGGCGGCTGTTGTATTCGCTGGCCATGACGGCCCCATAGGCGCCGGCCCCGGTGAAGACCACCAGATCCTCGGCCTCCAGCGGCGGCAGGCTGCGGTCGCGCGCAAAGGTGTCGCCCGTCTCGCAGACCGGCCCCACCACGTCATGAGACAGGGCGGCGCCGGGACGGGGATTGACCGGCTTGATGTCGTGGAAGGCGTCGTACAGGGCCGGCCGCATCAGGTCGTTCATCGCCGCGTCCAGCACCAGGAAGCGCCGCCCGTCCGAGCGTTCGTTGACCTGGATCACCTGGCTGAGCAGCACCCCGGCGTTTGCGGCCAGCAGCCGGCCGGGCTCGAACGCCGCCTCGACGTCCAGCCCGGACAGGACCCGCGCGGCCATGGCCACATAGTCGGCCGGGGACGGCGGTTCGACCCCGCCCGAATAGGGCACGCCCAGGCCGCCGCCCAGGTCCAGCCGCGTCACCGCATGCCCCTGGGCCCGCAGGTCGCGCGTCATCTGGGCCAGCACGGTGAAGGCGGCCTCCAGCGGGGCCAGGTCGGTGATCTGGCTGCCGATGTGACAGGCCAGGCCGACGGGCGTGACATGGGGCGAGGCCGAGGCGCGGGCGTAGAGGGCCATCGCCTCCTCGACCGGCACGCCGAACTTATCGCCCTTGCCGCCCGTGGTGATCTTGGCGTGGCCGCCCGCCCCCACATTCGGATTGACCCGCACGGCCACGGCGGGCGACGCCTGCATCAGGGCGGCGACCGCGATCAGCCGATCCAGCTCGGCGCCGGATTCGATATTGATCTGGCGCACGCCGACGCCGATGGCGAAGACCATCTCGACATCGGTCTTGCCGACGCCGGAGAAGATGATCCGGTCAGCCGGAATTCCCGCCGCCAGGGCGCGACGAATCTCGCCCTCGGACACCGTATCGGCGCCCGAGCCCAGCCTGGCCAGGGTCGCCAGCACCGACAGGTTGGAGTTGGCCTTGACCGCAAAGGCGATCAGGGCCTCGCCCAGGGCCTCGCGATGGGCGTCGGCGGCGGCGCGCAACAGGCCGTAGTGCCGCTTCAGCGTCGCGGTGGAATAGACATAGACGGGCGTCCCCACCTCGTCGGCGATGATCTCGAGCGGGACGCCTTCGGCGTACAGGGCGCCGTCCTTCAGGTCGAAATGATGCAAGGCGGCCTAGCGGGGATCGTTCTGGGCGGCGCCGGCGCCGATCGGATTGGAGGGACCGCCGTCGATCGGCACGCTGCTGGACGGGCGGTTCAGGGTCGCCGGTTCGGGCAGGCCGGGGGCGCGGCTGCTGCGCGGCGCGCGCTCGGTCTCGCGCGCCGGCGATTCCAGGTCGGCCATGCGGCCGCAGCCGGCGGCCGACAGGGCGAGCAGGCCCGCGAGGATCAAGGTCTTTTTCATAGGCGGGCTCTCCAGTCGGCGATGCGCGCGCGGACCTGTTCCGGCGCGGTGCCGCCATAGCTCTGACGGCTTTGGCACGAAGCCTCGGCGGTCAGCACCTTGTAAACCGCTTCCGTGATCCCGGGCTCCAGTTTCTGCATTTCCGTCAGCGGCAGTTGCGACAGGTCCACGCCCATCGCCTCGGCCTGTTTCACCGCCGCGCCCGTCACATGGTGCGCCTTGCGGAACGGCAGGTTCAGTTCGCGCACCAGCCAGTCGGCCAGGTCAGTCGCGGTCGAGAAGCCGGCGCCGGCGGCCGCCGCCATCCGTTCGGTATTGGGCCGCAGGGCCGAGACCATGGCCGTCATGGCGACCAGGGCCAGGTCCAGGGCGTCGAACGCCTCGAACACCGGCGGCTTGTCTTCCTGCATGTCCTTGGAATAGGCGAGCGGCAGACCCTTCATCACGGTGGACAGGGCGACCAGCGAGCCCAGGATCCGGCCGGTCTTGGCCCGGACCAGTTCGGCGGCGTCTGGATTGCGCTTCTGCGGCATGATCGACGACCCGGTCGTCAGGTCGTCCGGCAGGCTGGCGAAACCGAACATCGGCGTCATCCAGACCACGATCTCCTCGGCCAGGCGCGACAGGTGTCCCGCCGTGATCGAGGCCGCGGCCAGGCTTTCCAGCGCGAAATCGCGGTCGGACACCGCGTCCAGCGAATTGGCCATCGGCCGGTCGAAGCCCAGTTCGGCCGCCGTCATGTGGCGGTCGATCGGGAAGGGCGAGCCGGCCAGGGCGGCGGCGCCCAGCGGGCTCTCGTTCATCCGCGTGCGGGCGTCGGCGAACCGGCCGGCGTCGCGGCCGAACATCTCGACATAGGCCATCAGATGGTGACCCAGGGTCACGGGCTGGGCGGTCTGCAGATGGGTGAAGCCCGGCATCAGATCGTCGGCGTGCTGTTCGGCCCGGTCCAGCAGGGCGGCCTGAAGCGCCTTCAGCTGGCCGATGGTGCGGTCGGCGGCGTCGCGGACCCACAGGCGGAAATCGACGGCCACCTGGTCGTTGCGGCTGCGGGCGGTGTGCAGCCGGCCCGAGGGTTCGCCGATCAGTTCCGACAGCCGGGCCTCCACATTCATGTGGATGTCCTCGAATTGGTCACGGAAGGGGAAGGTCCCGCCGACGATCTCAGACTCGATGGCGTCCAGCCCGCCCAGAATGGCTTCGGCGTCGGCCGGCTGGATGACGCCCTGCTTGGCCAGCATGCGGCAATGGGCGCGCGATCCGGCCAGATCCTGACGCCACAGACGCTGGTCCACGCCGATGGAGACGTTGATCGCCTGCATGATCTCGGCGGGGCGCGACGAAAAGCGGCCGCCCCACATGTCTTGACCTGCGGGCTTGGCCGGGGCCTTAGAAGCACTGGCTTGGGCGGTATCGGAGGCGGCGTCTGTCATGAGTGGCTCGAGAAAGGCGATCTGGGCGGTCGTCGGCGCGCTCGTGCTGTTCAGCACGCTCGCCGGCGCCGGCGGCTTGGCGATGTCGCTATACGCCAATCATCGGCAGAAGGCGCAACCCCAGACGACGCCCGTGGCGAAAAGCGATCTGGCCCGGTTCGCCGTCGGGCCGCTGGCGTCGCTGGAGACGCCGACCGAACTGAAGACCGCGCCGGAATACATGTTCCGCGACCGCAACGGTACGGCGGTGCGGTTCTCGACCTTCGAGGGCAAGGTGGTGGTGGTCAATCTGTGGGCCATGTGGTGCGCCCCGTGCCGCACCGAAATGCCGACCCTGGCCCAGTTGGCCCGGTCCTATCAGCGCAACGAGGATCTGATCGTCCTGCCGATCAATGTCGACGCCTCGCCCGACGCCCTGGCCGACGCCAGGAGCTTCATCGACGTTCACGAGCCCCTGCCGCTGTACAGCGACCTCAAATTCCAGCTGCCGTTCGAGTTTCCGGGCAAGGGCAAGATGCCCCAGACCATCTTCCTGGATCGCGAAGGCCGTATCCGCGCCACCTTCTCGGGCGAAGCCGACTGGAACAGCCCCGAGGCCCACGCCCTGATCGACGCCCTGCTGGCGGAAGGCGCGCCCCCGGCCGGAGCGACGCCGCCCGCCTGAGGCGTCAGTTGTCGGCCGGCACGCGCTGGTCGGTGTTCGGGTTGACGGCGCCGGGCCTGCCCTCGGCGGCGGCCTCGGCCTGGTTTTCCTCCAGCTCGTCGGCGACATTGCCGGCGCCGGTTTCGACCGCCTGGGCGGCCTTCATAGCGCCGGACTCGATGACTTCGCCCGCCTGGGCGGCGACTTCGCCGGT
The DNA here is from genome assembly GCF_058809375.1 of Brevundimonas sp. GW821-FHT10E09. Taxonomy (NCBI): domain Bacteria; kingdom Pseudomonadati; phylum Pseudomonadota; class Alphaproteobacteria; order Caulobacterales; family Caulobacteraceae; genus Brevundimonas; species Brevundimonas sp. GW821-FHT10E09. The sequence goes on from NZ_JBXASO010000002.1 coordinate 121,688, forward strand.
GCGATCCGCAGCCGCCTCGGCGTTGGCTTCGGTCTTTTCCTGCTCGGCCTCGGTGCAGGCGGCGGCGCCCAGGGACAGGACGGCGGCGGCTGTCAGCAGGGCTTTCGTTCGGATGGTCATGAGGTCTCTCCGGTCAAGGTTGTCGGCCGCTGAACGCGGCAGGACCGGGCCGGTTGCCAAAAGAGCTTCTGCGAGGTCGTTTGCCACAGACGCAACTTCAGGTAACAAAAGAAAACCCACAGTTGCTTGCCGGCTATAAACATGGTTCCCTCTCTTAGGGAATAGTCCCCAGGAGGAATGAAATGAAATTGTTCCGTTCGAGCTTCGCCCGGTTCAGCGCTGCCCTCGCGATGGCCGCTACTGCGTCGCTTGCTTCCGTGACTGTGGCGTCTGCCGATCCATCAGATCCTGTCTGCATCATGCCGCCCGAAGACTACTGCACATACTTGGGCGGCTATACCTACGGTACGACGGCTTGGAAGCAATGCTATCGCACCGCCAGCGCGCTATATTACGGCGAGTACTGCGGCGGCATTTGGTCATAAAATTCCAACAGAACCTATCGGTCCGCTCTCTAAGGGCGGACCATTTCCCTTGGGCATCGGAGCTTATGAGAAGGTGGTGACTGGAGGCGGGATCGAACCGCCGACCTGTGGGTTATGAATCCACCGCTCTAACCATCTGAGCTACCCAGTCGCATCCCGTCTCCGGGCGTCCGCGCGACCTGGGGCCAGCGCGAAAGAGGCGTGCCTATATCGCCGTCGGGCGCGCGGTTCAAGTCGTCTCGACGCAGATCGTGCGGCGATGCGGCGCAGGACAGGCCTCGGCGGGAACGGTAACGCTGAAGGGGTCGTTGCCGATGTCAGCCCCCAGTCCGTCCCAGATCCCCTCAAGACCTCGCCGGAGCTTCCCCCGCCATGCGCCTGATCGTCCTCGCCGCCTCGACCTCCCTGCTCGTCCTCGCCGCCGCCTGCGGCGCCAACGGCGAGAGCGCTCCGGCCTCAAGCCAGGCGGGCGCGGCGCTGGAGACCCGGCCGGCCAACAACCCCGACCAGCAGCCCGCCTTCCCCGGCCAGACCCGGGCGCCGGGGGTGAAGACCGACGTCGCCTTGAGCCACAGCGTCGTCGCCTCGGGCCTGACGCATCCGTGGGGCCTGGCCCTGATGCCCGACGGGCGCTGGCTGGTGACGGAAAAGCCCGGCCGGCTGCGCATCATCACGGCCCAGGGCCAGGTCGGCGAACCGGTTCAGGGCCTGCCCCGCGTCGATGCACGCGGCCAGGGCGGCCTGCTGGACGTCATCACAAGCCCCGGATTCGGCCAGGACCGGCTGATCTACTGGAGCTATGCGGAGCCTCGTGAGGGCGGCAACGCCACCTCAGTCGCCCGAGGTCGCCTGTCCGACGACGGGGCGCGGGTGGAGGACGCCCAGGTCATCTTCCGCGCCCTGCCCGTCTATGACGGCGACAAGCATTTCGGCTCGTCCCTGGCGTTCGCATCGGACGGCAAGCTCTTCATCACCCTGGGCGAACGCTCCGACAGGCCGATGCGGGCGCAGGCCCAGGACCTGGGCTCGCACATGGGCAAGACCATCCGGATCAACGCCGACGGCTCCGTGCCCCAGGACAATCCCTTCGTCGGCCGTGAGGGCGCCCTGCCCGAGATCTGGAGCCTGGGCCATCGCAACGTCCAGGGGATCGCCGTCCAGCCCGGCACGGGCGCAGTCTGGACCATTGAGCACGGCACGCGCGGCGGTGACGAGGTCAACCTGGACAAGCCGGGCCTGAACTATGGCTGGCCTGACGCGGCCTATGGCGTGGAATACGCGGGCGGACAGATCACGGGCGGCAATACGCAGGCGCAGGGCACGGAGCAGCCGGTCTATTACTGGGATCCGGTCATCGCGCCGGGCGGGGCGGCCTTCTATCAGGGCCCCATGTTCCCCGGCTGGGACGGCGATCTGCTGGTGGCCGGTCTGAAGGAGAAACATATCGCCCGGCTGGTGATCGAAAATGACCGCGTCGTCGGCGAGGAGCGGCTGCTGACCGACCTGGGCGAACGCGTCCGGGACGTGGCCGTGGGACCGGACGGCGCGGTCTGGGCCATCACCGACGAGGACGACGGCAAGCTGGTCAGGCTGGCGGTCGCGCAGTAGTCTGGCTGCGCCGGGGGCAGGGCCGAAACGCCGACGCGTTTCGGAAATAGGAGACACCATGCGCACCCTCTTCTTCGCCATCCTGATGACTGCACCGCTGATGACAGCCTGCGCCTCGACCGGCCAGACGAACACCTATCAGGAAGATCTCAAGCGGCTTGAAGCCAGTTGCACCGAGCGTCAGGGCATTCTGACCCCGACCGGCCTGCAAAGCGGCCGGCCCGAGACCGAATACGCCTGCCGCATCACGGGCGGCGCCAGCCGCATTCCCCCGCGCTGACGGGCCACCGGAGCCGGCCCGACCCGCGCAACCGTGACGGTCGCGGCCGGCTTAGTGCGCGCCTTAATGTCTGGCGCGACCTCCGACCTACCCCCATCTGGATTTGTGCGGCCCCGTCGCCGCGGCCGTTCACGCGGCTTATTACTTGACGTTGACGTAAACGTAGGGTTCTTGGCGTTCGAGCTTAGACCCGTCCTTTCCCCGACCGTCGCGCGACGCCCAATCCTCATCGGGCGCCGCGCGCAGGGGCCGAAAATGGAGACTCACGCCCATGGCTGACGCCTATATCTACGACGCCGTCCGCACCCCGCGCGGCAAGGGCAAGAAGGACGGCTCGCTGCACGAGATCACCGGCCTCAGCCTGGCGACCCAGGTTCTGGAGGCCCTGCGCGACCGCAACGACCTGGACACCTCCAAGGTCGACGACGTCATCCTGGGCTGCGTCACCCCTGTGGGCGAACTGGGCGCCGACATCGCCCGCACGGCGGTGCTCTCGGCCGGCTGGTCGCAATATACCGCTGGGGTTCAGGTCAACCGTTTCTGCGCCTCGGGCCTGGAAGCCGTGAACATGGCCACGGCCAAGGTGAAGTCCGGCGAGGCCGACTTCGCCGTCGGCGGGGGGGTCGAGGCCATGAGCCGCGTGCCCATGGGTTCGGACATGGGCGCCTGGCCGACCGATCCGTCGTCGGCCTTCCCCACCTATTTCGTGCCGCAGGGCGTGTCGGCCGACATGATCGCGACCAAATACGGCTTCAGCCGCGACGACGTGGACGCCTATTCGGTCGAGAGCCACAAGCGCGCCGCCCAGGCCTGGGCCGAGGGCCGGTTCAAGAACTCGGTTCTGGCGGTCAAGGACCAGCTGGGCCTGACCATCCTGGACCGTGACGAGACCATTCGTCCGAACACGGACATGCAGACCCTGGGCGGCCTGAACCCCTCCTTCGCCATGATGGGCGAAATGGCCTTCGACAGCGTGATCAACCAGCGCTACCCCGAGGTCGAGCGCGTCAACCACGTCCATACCCCCGGCAACTCGTCCGGCATCGTCGATGGTTCGGCCGGCGTGCTGATCGGTTCGCTGGAAGCCGGCCAGGCCCTGGGCCTGAAGCCGCGCGCCAAGATCCTGGGCGGCGCCTCGATCGGCTCGGAGCCGTCGATCATGCTGACCGGCCCGGAATATGTGACCCGCAAACTGCTGGGCAAGCTGGGCATGACGCCCGACGACATCGACGTGTGGGAGCTGAACGAGGCCTTCGCCGCCGTCGTGCTTCGCTACATGCAGGCCCTGAACATCGACCACGCCAAGATGAATGTGAACGGCGGCGGCATCTCGATGGGCCACCCCCTGGGCGCCACCGGCGCCATGATCACCGGCATCGCCCTGGACGAGCTGGAACGCTCGAACAAGTCGACGGCCCTGATCACCCTGTGCATCGGCGGCGGCATGGGCACCGCCACCGTCATCGAACGCGTCTGATCCGGAGCGAATGACTATGGAAAACTTCAAGATCGACATCGACGCCGACGGCATCGCCGTCATCGCCTTCGACGTGCCGGGCCGTTCGATGAACACCCTGACCTCTTCGGTGATGAAGGAAATCCCCGAGCTGGTCGAACGCATCAAGACCGACGAGTCCATCAAGGGCGCCGTCATCACCTCCGGCAAGGCCTCGGGCTTCTGCGCCGGCGCGGACCTGGGCGACATGGCCGGCGGCGTCCTGTCGGGCGGCGGCGACCTGCAGAAGGCTTTCGACGCCGGCTGGAAGCTGAACGGGGCCTTCCGCGCGCTGGAAACCTGCGGCAAGCCTGTGGCGGCGGCGATCAACGGCCTGGCCCTGGGCGGCGGACTGGAGTTCACCCTCGCCTGCCACTATCGCGTGGTCGAGAACGACAACAAGATCCAGCTGGGCCTGCCCGAGATCAAGGTCGGCCTGTTCCCCGGCGGCGGCGGCACCCAGCGCCTGACCCGCCTGGTCGGCGTCCAGAACGCCATGATGGCGATGAGCGAAGGCAAGTCCTTCCGCCCCAACGACGCCAAGGGCGCCGGCATCGTCCATGAGGTCGTCGAAAAGGGCCAGTCGGTCGAGGCCGCCAAGACCTGGATCAAGAACGGCGGCAAGGCCGTGCAGCCGTGGGACGACAAGTCGTTCAAACTGCCCGGCGGCGGCCCCTATCACCCGGCCGGCATCCAGAACTTCATGGTCGGCAACGCCATGCTGCGCAAACAGTCCTACGGTAACTATCCGGCCGTGGTGAACCTGATGAAGGCCGTCTACGAAGGAACCCAGGTTCCGATGGATGCGGCCCTGCGGATCGAGACCCGCTATTTCATCAAGACCCTGATGACGCCCCAGGCCCAGGCCATGATCCGCAGCCTGTTCCTGTCCAAGCAGGAACTGGACAAGGGCGCCGTGCGTCCGGCCGACGTGCCCAAGTCCGATCCGAAGAAGGTCTCGGTCCTCGGCGCCGGCATGATGGGCGCGGGCATCGCCTATGTGCAGGTCATGGCCGGGATCGAGACGGTGCTGATCGACCAGACCCAGGAAGCCGCCGACAAGGGCAAGGCCCATGTCGAGGAACTGCTGAAGAAGCGTCTGTCGCGTGGTCAGATGACTCAGGACAAGTTTGACGCCACCCTGGCCCTGGTCACGGCGACGACCGACTATGACCACATCAAGGGTTCGGACCTGGTGGTCGAGGCCGTGTTCGAAAGCCGCGAGATCAAGGCCGATGTCACCAAGCGCGCCGAGGCTCAGCTGGCCGAGGGCGCCGTGTTTGGCTCCAACACCTCGACCCTGCCGATCACCGGCCTGGCCGAGGCCTCGGTTCGTCCCGAGGACTTCATCGGCATCCACTTCTTCTCGCCCGTCGACAAGATGATGCTAGTCGAGATCATCCTGGGCGAGAAGACGGGTCAGGCCGCCATCGCCAAGGCGCTGGACTATGTGCTGAAGATCAAGAAGACGCCGATCGTCGTCAACGACAGCCGCGGCTTCTACACCTCGCGCTGCTTCTCCACCTTCCTGATGGAAGGCATGGCGATGCTGGAAGAGGGTTACGGCCCGGCCCTGATCGACAATGTCGGTCGGATGACCGGCATGCCGCGCGGCCCGCTGGAGATGCACGACGACGTCGCCCTGGACCTGTCCTACAAGATCGCCAAACAGACGGCGCTGGACCTGGGCGACAAATATGTCCCGTCGGAAGGCGCCGACATCGTCGCCAAGATGGTCGAGGGCGGACGCTACGGCCGCAAGAACGGCAAGGGCTTCTATGACTATGATCAGAAGCCCAAGACGATCTGGAAGGGACTGAGCGACCTGGCGCCGACCACCAAGGGCATCGACAAGCCCGAGGAGGCGACCGCCTTTGCCCAGATCGACGAGCTGAAGACCCGCCTGCTGTATCGCCAGGCGGTCGAGGTCGCCCGCTGCTGGGAAGAGGGCGTCATCGACGACCCGCGCGAAGCCGACCTGGGCGCCATCCTGGGCTGGGGCTTCGCGCCCTGGACCGGCGGCCCCATCAGCATGATCGACGGCATCGGCCTGGCCCAGTTCGTCGAGACGGCGGACCGCCTGGCCGCCACCTATGGCGACCGGTTCAAGGTCCCGCAGCTGCTGCGCGACATGGCGGCCAAGAACGAGACCTTCTACGGCAAGTTCGCCCCGGAGAAGGCCGCCGCCTGATCGGTTGCGGACATCGTAGAACGACGGAACGGGCGGCCTTCGGGTCGCCCGTTTTGGTTAGATAGCCACGCAGCAACCCATACGCGTGTCATGTTCACGCGATATGATGCGGTCAATCCAAACGTTCACTGGCCACCATGTTTGCTGTTCAATTCATCCTATCGATCGCCACCCTGATGGCCACCATGACCTTGTTTCCCCTGGCTGGACGCCTGGAGGCTGACGCAAGGCGACATGGAAATAGACTTCAACCGCCCTCGTCCCTGGCCAGTTACGAGCGTGGTCGTCTCGTCATTTACTGGATCCTGGGTCGGGCGCCGTCTCCAGACGTGCCGGTCGGGAGCAAGGCTGCGGTCTGGCTGGCGCGCGCCTTAATCGTCGCCAACAGCCTTGTCGGACTATTTGGCCGGTATCTCGCCCAATGACGGCATAAATCCACGCTCGGCCGCCTGGGCCTGGCGGATATGGTGATCCCAAAAAAGACCCGCCCGACACGAGGTCGGACGGGTCGCTCCGCCGTCCCTCGCGGGGTCGGTGGCGGGTCGCTTGGGGCGACGGAGTGTCTAGGAAGGCGAGACGGTCGTCAGCCTTCGAGATCCTGGCCTTCGTCCGGCTCGGGCGTGCCCAGCAGTTCGTCGGCGATCTTGCTGGTCGAGGCCCGCACCGCCTTCTCGATCGAGGCGGCGATGTCGGGGTTCTGTTTCAGGAATTCGCGCACATTCTCGCGGCCCTGACCGATCCGGGTCGAGTCATAGCTGAACCAGCTGCCCGACTTCTCGATCACCCCGGCCTTGACGCCCAGGTCGATGATCTCACCCAGTTTGGAGATGCCCTCGCCGTACATGATGTCGAAGATGACCTCGCGGAACGGCGGGGCGACCTTGTTCTTGACCACCTTGACCCGGGTGGTGTTGCCGACCACCTCATCGCGGTTCTTGATCGCGCCGGTGCGGCGGATGTCCAGACGCACCGAGGCGTAGAACTTCAGCGCATTGCCGCCTGTCGTCGTCTCGGGCGAGCCGTACATGACGCCGATCTTGTGACGGATCTGGTTGATGAACAGGACGATGCAGTTCGACTTGGAGATCGAGGCGGTCAGCTTGCGCAGCGCCTGGCTCATCAGACGCGCCTGAAGGCCGGGCAGGCTGTCGCCCATCTCGCCCTCGATCTCGGCGCGCGGGGTCAGGGCGGCGACGGAGTCGACGACCACGATGTCCACAGCGCCGGAGCGCACCAGGGTGTCGACGATCTCGAGCGCCTGTTCGCCGGTGTCCGGCTGGGACACCAGCAGATCATCCAGGTTCACGCCCAGCTTCTGGGCGTAGCCGGGGTCCAGCGCGTGTTCGGCGTCGACGAAGGCGGCGGTGCCGCCGGCCTTCTGAACCTCGGCCACGGTGTGCAGGGCCAGGGTCGTCTTGCCCGAGGATTCAGGGCCGAACACTTCGATCACCCGCCCGCGCGGCAGGCCGCCGATGCCCAGGGCCATATCCAGGCCCAGGGATCCGGTGGACACCGAGGGGATCACGTCGGCGACCCCGCCCTTGCCCAGTTTCATCACCGAGCCCTTGCCGAAGGCGCGATCGATCTGAGCGATCGCCGCCTCCAGGGCCCGTTGCTTGTCGCCGTCTTCCTTGCCCACCAGTTTCAAAGCCGCCTGTGCCATTGCCTTCGTCTCCCTTGCCATGATTCCCGTCAGAAGCTTGGGAGAGACCCGCCATGGACCCGCCCCCGTTTTTGTGAGGCCGACTATGTGCACGGTTTGTTCCAGTTCACAAGATGTTCTCATCCGGAACCGATGAGAACATCCGAATCCTACGTCCGATTTTGACGGATCAAGGAACGGCGACCGGCGCCTCAGCGGCCGGCTCGGCATGGCGGGCCGCCAGGGACAGGCCGCAGCCCAGGATCAGCATGGCCGCCGCCAGCCCGGCCAGGGTGTGGCGCGCGCTTCCCCCACCCGGGGCCAAGGGCCGGGCCAGGGCGACGATCAGCACGGCGATCAGGCCCAGCGCGCCTGGCTGGTCCATCCCCACGCCCAGGAAGACGAAATGGCCCAGCCCCGCCAGCCAGCCGCCGACGACCCCGGTGGCGACCGCCGCGGGCGCCAGGGCGGCCCACCGCTCCAGCCGCGCCCCGATCCCCGCCGCCAAGGCCGCTGCGCCGGCCGCCGCCAACCCGGTCCAGACGAACAGCAAGGCCGCCTCGGGCGCCAAGGCCTGAACCAGCCCGCCCAGGATCAGCACCAGGACGACGGCCCCCAGCCAGCCGCCCCAGACCGTCTCGTCCTCGCCGCCAGGCCACAGGCTCAGACCCACGGCGACCAGGGCCGCACCCAGCACCACCGGATCGAACCCGCCCAGGCCCGTGGCCAGAACCGCCGCCGCGGCGATCACCCCCGCCAGCAGACGCCGCCCGATCAGGGCCCGCCCCGCCAGCAGGGCGAACATCACCCCCAGCACGGCCAGGCCTACGCCCGCCTCCATCCAGGGCAGGCGGCGCAGCAGGACATAATAGGTCTCGGCCGATTCGATCCGGCCGCCGACCGGCCCGGCCAGAACCCGCACCGCCTGGGCCACGACGATCCCGGCGGCCAGCAGCCAGACGCCCCCGCTCAGCCCCTTGCCGAACTGACGCAAGGTCAGGCCCGTGGCGTGACGCGCGCCCCAGGCGGCGAAACCGGTCAACAGAAAGGCCAGACCCAGCAGCCCCCACCCCGTCCCCGGCCCGTGCCGCAACACCCCCAGGCCGAAGATATCGGCGTAGACGGCGTTCTGCGTGGCCTTCGGCAGGACGGGCGCCCGCACCAGGGCGTCGGTCATTTCCAGCGCCTGGGATCCGATATGTTGCAGACTGCCCTGGTCCAGGGCGTCCGGCGTCGAAATGGGCGAATGGTACTGCGCCGGCCGGCCGATGAAGGCCAGGTTGATCCCGGCCAGGCCCCGGTCGGCGGCCAGGGTGAAGTCGGTGCCGTTGGGCATCAGCCGATAGACAAAAATGGCCAAGGCGTTGCTGGCCGCACCCCCGTCGGCCCGGCGCGTCGCCCGAGCGTAAAGGTCGATGGTCTGGGCGTTGCCGGGGCCGGTCTCGAACATCATGGCCCGACCGCCGCCGCCGCGCGCCTCCAGGTTCACCACCGCCCCGACCCGACCCCGCAACGGATGTTCGCTGAAGAAGGCCCGCGCCCCGTCCAGGTTCAGCTCCTCCCCGTCGGTGAGCAGCACGACCAGCCCCCTGTCGACCGGTCCGCGCGCCCTGATCGCCCGCACCGCCTCCAGCACCGCCGCCACGCCGCTGGCGTCGTCGGCGGCGCCCGGCGAGCCGGGCACGCTGTCATAATGAGCCATCAGCACCACGAGGGGCAGGCTGGGGTTCCGGCCCGGCAGGACGCCGACCAGATTGACCACCGACAGGCCTTCGACCGACTCGCCCCGGTCCTCGATCCGGCGCACGGCGGCGGGCGACAGGGCCCCGGCCTGGAGCGTGGGCGCCAGGCCCAGCTGCGCCATTCGGCCCTGCAGATAGGCTTGGACCAGGGCGTGATCGGTCGAACCTATGGGACGGGGGGAGCGGGCCATGACTCGCACGTCCGCCATGGCCCGCTCCGCCGAAAATCCGGTCGCGGCGGCGCTTGTCGGCGCGGGCCGAGGCGTCTGTGTCGTGATCACGGCCAACCCCAGCGCCGCCGCCAGGGCCGCCAACAACAAGACCAGCCGCATTAGATGCATCCCCCGAGGCGTCATCGCGCCAATAGGGCCGAGCTGGCGTCATTTCGCAAGTGCGGGGTCAGGGACGCGTCCGGTTCCGTTCGACCCGGTTGCCGGTCGCCCCGTCGCCGTCGTCGGCGCTGGACCCGAACGGATAGCCGGCGTCATCGCCGCAATAGGACCGGTTCCCCTCGCGCGCGCCCACCACCACCGTCCGGGGGCGCAGCCAGCCGACGCCGGAAAACACATTATCCGTGATCTGATTATAGGACGGCGTCTGGTGACGGATCACCCCGTCCTCGCCGCAGTTGCGGTACAGGAAGACCCCGCCGCGGCCGCCCAGGGCGAAGCGGTTGCCGATGATGCGATTGGCGCCCGATCCGTCCACGGCGATCTGTTCACGCCCGGTGCGAATGGTGAAGTCATTGTCCTGGATCACCGTTCCGGCGCTCTCTGCGTCCAGATAGACGGCGGTCGAGACCGACCGGCCCGAAAAGCGCGAGCGCGCCACCACGGTCTGCGTCACCCCCGGCCCGACATACAGGGGGATGGTCCCCACGCCCTCGAACCGCACCCGCTCCAGAATCGTGCCCAGGGGCGCCGCGCTCTGGGCCGCCGTCGTGTGATCGGGCGTCCGTGACGAGGCCAGCAGGTCGCGCATCGACCCGCCCGCCCCCATGCCCCAGATCCGCACATTGCCGACGACGGTGCAGTTGCGCACATAGGTCTGGACCGGACGGCTCCAGCCGTCGCCCTGACGCCGCGACCAGATCGCCACCGTCGGCGTCTGTGACGTCGCCTCGCGCGCCGGTCGGATCACCCCGCCGCCGCAGTCGATCCCCGCGCCCGAGGCCTCGGCCCCCTCCATCAGAACAGGCCGCCGCACGGCGACGCCCGCCAGGTCGGCGCGGCACGTCAGGCGATAGGCTTGATCGGACGGGGCGGTCAGGTCGCGCACCTCGGCCAGGGTGCAGGCCCGCGCGCCTGCGGGATCGCCCGCCTGAACCGCCGCCAGCAGGATCAGGCCGCTCCACATCTCAGGGCAGGGGAACAGCCAGGGCCGCGCGCTCGGCCGCGCAGCCGGGATTGGTCCGTCCCGTCGCCCGCGCCGCCGCCAGTTCGTCGCGCGCCGCCGCGATCTCAGCCTGGAAGTCCGGCGTCGCGACGATTTCGGCGACGACAGCCCGCCCCAGCGCCTCGCCCGCCAGCCCATCGCTGGGATAGTCCATGGCGCAGATCTGGCGGCTCACGCCGATCTCATGGCCGATGCGCCGCACCGCCGCCGCACGATCAGGCGCGATCAGGGCCAGGGCCTCGGCATAGGCGGTTCCCACCGCCGCGCCGGCGGAGGGCGCGGACGGGCTGCGCCGCATCGCCGGCGTCAGGGTCTGGCAGGCCCGGCGCGCGGGATCCTCGGCGACCGGCCGGGCGCGACGACCTCGCGCCTGGGCCTGGGCCAGCACGACCGCCGCCTGGGCGTCATGAAAGACCTTGGCCATCATCCGGTCCAGCGTCGGCGTCTCGGCCGACCCCAGCCGCACCCCCAGGGCGCAGTCGAAATGCTGAAGCGCCAGCGGCGGGCGCAGTTCGGCATGGGCGGTCGCCATCAGCCAGCGGTCCGAATCCTCCAAGGCCGTGAACCGCGCCGAGGCCGCCCGGTCGGCCGCATCCTGCGTCGATCCCGCCACGGGCGCGGGCGTCGCCGCCTGGGCCAACCGCGCGACGACGCCGGGCGACAGATAGCCTTCGTCGGTCGCGCTGAAGATCGGATGGGGCGCAGTCCGCCCGGCCGGGGCGCAGGCCGCCAGGGGCAGCGAAGGCAGGATCACCGTCGCCGCGATCAGGGCGGCGACCGGTCTCACAGACCCGCGCTCCAGCTCAGCTGCACCGAGGTCTCGCCGCCGGCGCCCGGCGCCGCCACCACCTGAAGATTGGTCGCGCCCGCCTGGCCGCCCGCAGCGCCATAGGCCCGGGCGTCGCCCTGGTTCATGCCCATGACCGAGGTCAGCCCCGCCTCCTCGGCGCGGGTGCGATAAAAGGCCACCACCTCGTCGGGCGTGGCGGCGGTGGTGAAGGTGACCAGCCCGCCCTCGCCGTCCGGCCCGGCGGCGGTCGTCGCCGGCTGGTCCAGGGCGGCGCCGGGGTACAGGGCGGCATAGGCGGGCGCGCCGGGCGCAGCGGGGATATCCGCCGTCATCGCCTCGGGCGCAGGCGCAGCCTCTCCCTCCGACGGCGAAGCCGGGGCGGTCATTTGGTCAGGGGCGGCGAGGGAGGCCTGGGCCGGCGCCTTTTCGGTCCTGGACCGGTCGTCGCAACCTGCAAGGCAAAGCAAGACTAAGGCGGCCGAGGCCGCCAGACGGCGTATCATCGGGGAATCGTCCCTTGGACCCATGGTCAAGGCGCCACCGTGGCGCAAGGATGCGGCGGCAGCAAGGCGTCGGCGTCAATCGTCGTTTTCAGCGCGGCCCCGTGTCCCCGCCGAGGCCCGCCCTTCTTCGGCGAGGGCCTCGTTGATCTCGAGCGAGTCGGGATCATCGTCCGATCCGCTGGCGGACCCGCCGCGCAGCGAGCCGGCGCGGGTGTCGGAGCCGGAATCTGTGCCGTCCAACGCCTCGATCAGGGCGTCAGCCTTGTGCCCCAGGTCCGGCTTTTCGCCCATGTCGGCGGCCTCGCGCGCATCCTCGCACTCGGCTTCGGTCTTTTCGGCGTCAACGTCCGTCATGGCTCATGTCTCCGGGTTCGTCGAAGGTAAAGCGCCCGACCCGGTTGCGGTTCCCCGCTCCCTGCCCTTGAACCTCGGCCGTCAGCCCCGATCTAGGCGTCATGATCCCGTTCTCAGTTCTCGACCTCTCCCCCATCGTCGAAGGCGGCGACGCCAGCCGCGCCCTCGACGAGACCCTGGCCCTGGCCCAGGCCGCCGACCGGCTGGGCTATGAGCGGTTCTGGCTGGCCGAACACCACAACATGCCCGGCATCGCCAGCGCGGCGACCGCCATCGTCATCGGCCATGTGGCGGCGGGCACCCAGCGCATCCGCGTCGGCTCCGGCGGCGTCATGCTGCCCAACCACGCGCCCCTGGTCGTCGCCGAACAGTTCGGCACCCTGGAGACCCTGTTCGCCGGCCGGATCGACGTCGGCCTGGGCCGCGCGCCCGGCACGGACGGCGCCACCGCCCGCGCCCTGCGCCGCTATTTCGAGGGCGCCGACCAGTTCCCGCGCGACGTGGTCGAATTGATCCAGTGGTTCGAACCGGCCGCCGACAACCAGCCCGTCCGCGCGGTCCCGGGCGCCGGCCTGCGCGTGCCGATCTGGCTTCTGGGGTCCAGCCTGTTCAGCGCCCAGCTGGCCGGCCAGCTGGGCCTGCCCTACGCCTTCGCCAGCCATTTCGCGCCCGAACTGCTGCTGGAGGCCCTGGCGCTGTATCGCCGCAGCTTCACCCCGTCTGACCGGCTGGCCCAGCCCTACGCCATGGCCGCGATCAACGTCTTCGCCGCCGATACGGACGCGGAAGGGGTGCGCCTGTCCACCTCGATGCAACAGAGTTTCGCCCGTCTCTCGACCGGCAAACCGGGCAAGCTGCCCCCGCCCGTCGACGACATCACCGCTGTCCTGACCCCGCAACAGATCGAGGGGGCGCGCAGCCGCCTGCTCTATTCCGCCGTCGGCGGGCCGGACACGGTGCGGAAACAGCTGACCGACTTTATCGCCCTGACCGGCGTCGATGAATTGATGGTCACCGGCATGGCCTTCGACAACGCCGCCCGCATCCGCAGCCTCGAGATCGTCGCGGAAGTTCGCGGGCGGATGGAGACGGCGGAAGCGGCCTGACCAGCCGGTTCACTCCAGTCCGGTCAGAAACGCCAGCAGCAGCCCAGTCACCTCATCCGGCCGCTCCTGCTGGATCCAGTGGCCAGCGCCGGGCAGGACCACCGAACGCGTCAGGTTCGGAACCCAGTCCTTCAGCCCGGTCTCGGCCGAGCCGGCATAGTGTCGGACCGGATCGTCCTCGCCGACGATGAACAGGGCCGGCTGGAGAATCCGCTGCTCCTGCGCGAAGGCGGTCAGCGACCAGTTCAGATCGATCGCCCGATACCAGTTCAGCGGCCCGTCGAAGCCGCCGGCCGTGAAGGCTTCGACATATTCGGCGAAATGGGCGGGGGTCATCCACGGCGGCAGGTCGGCGCCGTCGTCGATGCTGTCCAGCAGGCCGACGCCGCGCACCATGAAGCCGGTCGCCCGTTTCGACGCGGGGGTGGCGCCGTCATAGGACCAGAACAGTTTCCTCAGCGTCGTCGCCGGATCAGCCTCCAGCGCCAGATGGGCGTCCGCCGCCTGGAACCGGCTGATATAGAGATCGCCCAGCCCGGCCCGTTCGGACAGGATGGCCATGACGGTCGTCGGCGGGCCCTGGGGGCGACGGGGCTGGAACGGCACGGACAGGCCGGCCACCGCCGTGAACAGATCCGGCCGCAACAGGGCGCAATGCCAGGCGACCGGCGCCCCCCAGTCGTGGCCCACGACGACGGCGCTCTGTTTGCCCAGCGCCCGGACCAGATCGACCATGTCCCCGACCAGATGCAGGATCGAACAGGCGTCGACGCCCTTGGGCTTGTCCGTGCCGCCGTATCCGCGCATGTCGGGGGCGACGACGTGGTATCCCGCCGCCGACAGGGCCTCGACCTGCGCCCGCCAGCTGATCCCCAGTTCCGGAAAGCCGTGGATCAGCAGGACCAATGGCGCGTTGAGGTCTTCGAACCCCGCCTCCAGCATCTGTTGGACAAGGCCGTCGGTCTTGATAAGCCGGGTGCGCATCTCAACCTCGCAGGCGGCTCTTCCGCCGCTCATCGAACAGGACGGACATGACCCGCCTCGTCACCTTTGCAGACGGTACGACCGTTCCCGCCCTGGGCCAAGGCACGTGGGAGATGGGCGACGATCCCGCCTGGCGCGACGAGGAGCAGCAGGCCCTGGCGCGCGGCATCGACCTGGGCCTGACCCTGATCGACACGGCCGAGCTCTACGGCGACGGCCGTTCCGAACGGCTGGTGGGCGAGGTCATCGCCGGGCGCCGCGACGAGGTCTTTCTGGTCTCCAAGGTCCGGCCCGAGAACGCCTCGGAAATGAAGATGATGCTGGCCTGCGAGAAGTCGCTGGAACGGCTGGGGACCGACCGGCTGGACCTGTATCTGCTGCACTGGGAAGGCAATGTCCCGCTGGAAGAGACGGTCGCCGCCTTCCAGGAACTGGTCGACGAGGGAATGATCGCCCGCTGGGGCGTGTCCAATCTGGATCTGCGCGCCATGGAACGGCTGATGGAGATCGAGGGGGCCGAGGACTGCGCCGTCAACCAGCTGCTCTATAATCTCGGCTCGCGCGGGGTGGAGTTCGACCTGTTGCCCTGGATGCAGGCCCGCGACATGCCCATGATGGCCTATTCGCCCCTGGGACGGGGCGAGTTGCTGGAACAGCCCCTGATCCGCGACATCGCAAACCGCCACAGCGCCGACCCGGCTCAGGTGGCGCTCGCCGCCATCCTGCGCCACGACGGGGTCATCGCCATTCCCAAGGCCGGCTCGATCGAACACGTCGAGGCCAACGCCGACGCCCTGGAGATCCAGTTCGACCTCGAGGACATCGAACGCCTCGACGCCGCCTTCCCCCCGCCCACGCGCGAGACCCCGCTGGACATCATCTGAGGGATGCGGACGCGGCCGGACCCCGGCCGCGTCCCTCGCCACGGCTTGATTTAGCGGTTTCCGCCTGCCACCGCGATGATTTCACCGGTGATCCAGGCGCTGTCGAGCGAGGCCAGGAAGACAGCGACAGGCGCGATGTCAGACGGCTGACCCATGCGGCCGAGCGGGGTCTGGGCGACCATCTGGACCTCCAGATCCGAGCCGATGATGCCCGTGGCGTGGGTGCCCTCGGTCTCGACGGCGCCGGGCGCAATGGCGTTGACCCGGATCTTGCGCGGGCCGAGCTCCTTGGCGAGCACGCGGGTGATCGAGTCCACGGCGGCCTTGGTGGCCGTGTAGACCGAGGCGGTCGGGATATCGACGGTGGTGGCGCCCGAGCTGATGTTGATCACGCTGCCGCCGTCGGGACTGAAGCGCTTGGCCGCCTCGCTGGTGGCCAGCAGCAAGCCCAGAACATTGGTGTCGAACTGGCGACGGTACTCGGCCTCGGTAAAGTCCTCGATCGGCGCGAAGGCATAGACGCCGGCGTTATTGACGAGGATGTCCACCCCGCCGAACGCCTTCTGGGTCTCGTCGAATAGCCGCGTAACATCGTCGCTGCTGGCCACGGACGCCTGGACGGCGATGGCCTTGCCGCCGGCGGCGGTGATCTCGGCCACGACCTTGTCCGCCCCTTCGCGGCTGGAGGCGTAGTTGACCGCCACTGCGGCGCCCTCGGCGGCCAGGGCCTTGGCGATGGCCGCTCCGATGCCTTTCGATGCGCCGGTGACGACGGCGGTCTTGCCTGAAAGCTTGCTCATGATCTCTCTCCGGTCGCCTTCAGCGGCGAACGGTTTGATATTTAGATAACCATCGAACTGATTCAATAAGCGGGGCTGTTGATTTTCTGAAACCTGCCTCAGATTTCCGCGAGCTGGGCCAAATAGGCGTTCAGGACGTCGCGCTGCAGCACCAGGAAGGCGAACTTGCCCTGCCGGCAGATCTGGATCAGGCCGGCGGTCTCCAGTTCCTTCATATGGTGCGAGAAGGTGGGGGCGCTGACCGAGACAAGCTGGGCGACCGCGCCGCAAGGGGTGGGTTCGCTGGCCGCGCCGATCTCCTTAAGGATCTGACGGCGACGCGGCTCCGCCAGGGCCTTGGCGATCAGGTTCACCTGGCGTTCGTCCAGCCGGATGCGCAGCGCGTCTTCCATAGGGCTCATATGCGGTGCGAGAGCGGCTGACGCAAATGGGGCGCGACGCCACGTCGGTCGTCGGTTCGGCTACCCGCCTCGGATCACGTCCAACAGCCGCGCCCGCGCCTCCGCCGCATAGGAGACCGCCGGCCCTCGCCCCCAGACCGGATCGGGCCACAGGCCGTCGTCGCGACGGCGGCCGACGACATGGAGGTGCAACTGGGCCGTCACATTGCCGATGGCCCCCACGTTCAGCTTCTCGACCGTTCCCAACCGCCGCACCAGCGCGCCGGCCCGCACCGTCTCCTCCATCAGCGCGGCCCGCTGTTCGACGCTCAGGTCTTCCAGCTCCACCGCCCCCTCGACACGCGGGATCAGGATCAGCCAGGGAAACCGTGCGTCGTCCTGCAGCCGCACATGGCACAGCGGCCATTCGGCGGCGGCGACCGATCCGGCCTCGAAGGCGGGCGCGACGACAAACCCCATGCTCAGTTCAGTCCGTAGATGACGCAGGCGCTGTCGGTCATGACCTGCAACGGCGGCTGAAGCGCCAGCCGTGCGGCCTCGATCTGAGCCTCGCTCGGCGCTCCGCCCGCCATCTCGGCAACTGGCGCAGGCACACGAACCGCCAAACGTGGCGGCGGCGGAGCGTTAACGCGCGACCCCGTCACCATCATCTCGTCCACCGTCGTCTCCTGCCCACCCCCGGCGGCATAGGCGGGCCAGCCCGCCAGTACGTCGGTCTGGCAGACACGGCCCGACGGATCGATGATCTTGACCCGGCCCAGGGTCGCGCCGGCGTTGGTCGCCGCAGCCTCGGCCCGGCGCCGCGCATCCTTCATCGCCTCGGCCTGCAGATTGGCCTTCCAGCTGTTCTCCGGATCCAACTGGAAATTCACCTGGCCGATCGACGTCGGGCGCGAGGCCACGATGGTGGCGTACACCCGCTCGATCAGGCTGACGTCGCGGACGGTCACGTTGACCGAGGCGTCGGCTTGATAGCGCGCCACCCGGTCGGCGCGGGTGTTGTCGCGCATCACCCCGTTCTCGTCACGATACTGGTCATAGAGGGGGCGGGTGGTGACGCTGGTCTCGACCCGCACCTTGTCCGCGCCATAGGCCGACAGAGCCTGGCTGAGGGCCCGCACCTGGTCGGCGGCGGCGCGCGAGGCCTCGGCGACGCTGCGGTCCACCGACTGGAAGGAGGCGGAGACGAAGGCGCGATTGGCCTGGAGTTCGACCCGCACCTGGCCCACCGAGGCGATGACCGGATCGCGCATCCACCAGGGCGCGGGAATATAGCGGTCGCCGATGGTCGCGGGCGGGGTCTGGGCCAAGGCGGGGGCGGCGGAGACGAGGGGGGTAGCGCCCAGCAACAGGGCGAGAGCGAGGGAAGAGCGCATCAAAATCCTCCGGTTGGACCGCAACCTTCGCAAGCCAGACCAAGGCCGTAAAGCGAGGTTCTTGCGACAGCCGCGAGAGGGGTCTAGACCGCCCGCACGATTAATCCCCTTTCGCACACGCAATAAACGGAGACATCCATGGCTCGCGCGAAGATCGCCCTCATCGGCGCCGGCATGATCGGCGGCACCCTGGCCCATGTGGCCGCGCGCGAAGCGCTGGGCGACGTGATCCTGTTCGACATCGCTGAAGGCACCCCCCAGGGCAAGGCGCTGGACATCGCCGAGGCCACCGCCGTCTTCGGCTCGGACGTGGCCCTGAAGGGCGCCAACGACTATGCCGACATCGCGGGCGCCGACGTCTGCATCGTCACCGCCGGCGTGCCGCGCAAGCCGGGCATGAGCCGCGACGACCTGATCGGCATCAACCTGAAGGTCATGAAGGCCGTCGGCGAGGGCATCAAGGCCCACGCCCCCAACGCCTTCGTCATCTGCATCACCAACCCGCTCGACGCCATGGTCTGGGCGCTGCAGAAGTTCTCGGGCCTGCCCAAGGAGAAGGTCGTCGGCATGGCCGGCGTGCTCGACTCGGCGCGCTTCGCCTACTTCCTGGCTGAAAAGACCGGCGTGTCGGTTCAGGACATCCACGCCTGGACCCTGGGCGGACACGGTGACGACATGGTGCCGATGGTGCGCCACTCGACCGTCGGCGGCCTGCCCCTGCCGGACGCCGTCAAGGCCGGCTTCCTATCGCAGGACGAGCTGGACGCCATCGTCGACCGCACCCGCAAGGGCGGCGGCGAGATCGTGGCCCTGCTGAAGACCGGCTCGGCCTTCTACGCCCCGGCCGAAAGCGCGATTGCGATGGCCAAGTCCTATCTGCTGGACCAGAAGCGCGTCCTGCCCTGCGCCGTCTGGCTGTCGGGCGAATACGGCCTGTCGGACCTCTATGTCGGCGTCCCGGCCATGATCGGCGCCGCCGGCGTCGAGAAGGTGATCGAGTTCACCACCAACGACGAAGAAAAGGCGATGTTCGAAAAGTCCGTCGCCTCGGTCCAGGGCCTGCTGCAGGCCTGCAAGGACATCGACGCCTCGCTGGCTTAAGCGATCGCACAGATCGAATGACGAAGGGCCTGCGGAGCAATCCGCAGGCCCTTTTTCTTTGCGCTTTCCAGATCTTCCCCCGCTTGCGGGGGAAGTGTCAGCTCGTCGAGCGCAGCGAGACGGCTGACGATGGGGGAAGTTCTCTTCCAGCCAAACAAGACTCCCCCTCCGACCCTGGTTCGCTTCGCGAACGCCGGGCCACCTCCCCCGCAAGCGGGAGAGGGTCTTTCGTGTCACTCCCGCACGTGGGCCAGCCAGTCCTTGCTCTGCATCTCGTTGAAGCGCGACACGGTGCGTTCGAACTCGAACGCCCCCACACCCTCGGTATAGAGGGCCTCAGGCCGGGCGGCGGCCAGGACGATCAGCTTGGTCTTGGCCTCGTACAGAGCGTCCACCAGCGTCACCAGGCGGCGCGCCTCCTGCTGGTTCGACGGCCCCAGGATCGGCACGTCCTCCAGGAACAGGGTGTGAAACCGCGCGGCGACGGCCAGATAGTCCTGCGGCCCCAGCGGCCGGCCGCACAGGTCCGCAAACCGCGCCCGCGCCATCGAGCCCACGGTCCGCTCCACCACCACGTCGCGGCCCAGGACGGCAAGGTGCGCCGGCTCTTCCGGCTCGCCGCCCTTCAGTTCGCGCCAAAGCTCTTCGAACCCGGCCCGGTCGTCCGGCGTGTGCCAGACCTGGGCCGAACTCAGCCGGTCCAGCCGCCAGTCGCGCGCACCCGCCGTCTGCACCACGGCGCAGCGGTCGCGGATGATGTCGATGAAGGGGACGAACAGCTGGCGGTTGATGCCGTTCTTGTACAGGTCCTCCGGCGCCCGGTTCGAGGTGATGGCCAGCACCACCTTGTCCTCGAACAGGGCCTCGAACAGCCGGCCCAGGATCATGGCGTCGGCGATGTCCGTCACCTGAAGCTCGTCGAAACACAGCAGCCGGGCTTCGGAGGCGATCAGCTTGGCGATGGGCGGAATGGGATCGTCGCCCTTATGCGTCCCGAACACGGCCTTGCGGCTTTTGGAGTCGCCCTCACGCCACTGGCGCACCAGGTCGTGGACCCGGGCCATGAAGGCGTGGAAATGGGCGCGTCTTTTCCGGGGCTCGGGCGTGGCCGAATAGAACAGGTCCATCAGCATGGACTTGCCCCGCCCGGGCGGTCCCCACAGATAGATCCCCTTCACCTCGGGCGGGCGTCCGAACAGGCCGCGCCGGGCCAGATCGGTCTCCAGCCGCTCCAGGGCGACGAGCACTTCGGCCTGGGCCGGATCGGGCGTCAGCACGCCCTCTTCCACGCGGATGTCGTAGGCGTTTCGGATGCGGGAGGTCATGAGCCCCTGCTTAAAGTCCCCGCCGCCGAAAAGCGATTGCTTCGCGGCTGCGAACGCCTAAATGCACACCACACAACACATCGCGCTCAAGCAGCGAGGCCCCGTGGGCCGAGCGATAGCGCGTCCGAAGGACCAATCATCATGGGTTATCGCGTCGCGATCGTCGGGGCCACGGGCAATGTGGGCCGCGAAATGCTGAACATCCTCGAGGAGCTGGAATTCCCCGTCGATGAAATCCACGCCATCGCCTCGCGCAAGTCCAAGGGGGTCGAGGTCTCGTTCGGCGACAAGACCATCAAATGCCAGGACATCGAACAGTTCGACTTCTCCAAGGTCGATCTGGTCCTGATGTCGGCCGGCGGCGAGGTCTCGCGCGCCTGGTCCGAAAAGATCGGCAAGGCCGGCCCCATCGTGATCGACAACTCCTCGGCCTTCCGCAAGGACGCCGACGTGCCCCTGATCGTGCCCGAGGTGAACCCCGACGCGGTCAAGGACGCCAAGAAGAAGAACATCATCGCCAACCCCAACTGCTCGACCATCCAGCTGGTCACGGCGCTGAAGCCCCTGCACGACGCGGCCAGGATCAAGCGGGTCGTGGTCTCGACCTATCAGTCGGTGTCCGGCGCCGGCAAGGAAGGCATGGACGAGCTGTGGAACCAGACCAAGGCCATCTACGGCCTGGGCGACGCGCGCCCCAAGAAGTTCCCCAAACAGATCGCCTTCAACGTCATCCCCTATATCGGCTCCTTCCTCGAGGACGGTTCGACCGACGAGGAGCAGAAGATGTCGGACGAGACCCACAAGATGCTGGATCCCGACATCAAGGTCACGGTCACCTGCGTCCGCGTGCCGGTCTTCGTCGGCCACTCAGAGGCTGTGAACATCGAGTTCGACCGCCCCATCGCCCCGGACGAGGCCCGCGCCATCCTGCGCGAGGCGCCGGGCGTGCTGGTGATCGATAAGCAGGAGCACGACGGCTATATCACCCCCGTCGACGCCGCCGGCGAACACGCCGTCTATGTCAGCCGCATCCGCAAGGATCCGACCGTCGAGAACGGCCTGAACCTGTGGGTCGTGTCCGACAATCTGCGCAAGGGCGCCGCCCTGAACGCCGTCCAGATCGCCCAGCTGCTGGACGAGACGGGCGTCATCACCTCGTCGTCGGGGTATCGTTCGATCACGGTGTAATGTCTTTCGTCATCCTCCGGCGCGCGTAGCGCGACCGGGGGACCCAGCGGCGCGCGTGAGCGCGAACCTGTCGCGGACGCGATTTCGGCCGTCATGCTGCTGGGAGATTTCGCCTTCGGCGCCGCTGGGTTCCCCGGTCTGCGCCGCGAAGACGCGGCTTGCCGGAGAATGACGAAAGTGAAGTTGAGTCGCCCATGACCGCCGCCGCCGCCCCCAATGATCCCCGCGCGGTCGCCACCGCCATCGCCTGCTACAGCCTGTGGGGCCTCTTGCCCCTGCTGTTCATGGCCATGGCCGCCCACGGCTTCGGCGCGCCCGAGATCCTGGCCCATCGGGCGGTCTGGTCGGTCTTCGTGGCGGGTCTGTTCCTGCTGCTGGCGGGCCAATGGGGCGAAGCGAAACGGGTGCTGGCCACGCCGCGCACCCTGGCCTGGCTGGCCCTGTCGGCGGCGATGATCGCGACCAACTGGAGCCTGTACGTCTTCGCCACCACCCATCATGCGACGCTGGAGGCCAGCCTCGGCTATTACATCAACCCGCTGCTCAACATGGCGGCGGGGGCGGTGTTGTTCCGTGAACGGATCGACCGCTGGAGCGGCCTCGCCATCGGCCTGGCCGCCGTCGGGGTGGTGATCCAGACCATCGCCCTGGGCCATGTGCCGATCATCGGCCTGACCCTGGCCGTCACCTTCTGCGCCTATGCGGTGATCCGAAAGCGCGTGCCTGCCTCGGCCCAGACCGGGTTGTTCGTCGAATGTCTGGTGCTGCTGCCCATCGGCGCCCTGTTCCTGGCCTGGCTGGCCACGCACGGCCAGGCGACGGGTTTCGCCTCCCCCGCCGGTCTGGCCTGGGCCCTGGTCAACGGCCCGGCGACGGTCATCCCCCTGGTCCTGTTCGCCTGGTCGGCGCGGCGTCTGCCCCTGTCCACCCTCGGCTTCATCCAGTTCCTGGCGCCGACGCTCCAGTTCGCCTGCGGCGTCTGGGCGGGCGAGGCCCTGACGCCGCTGCGCATCGTTTCCTTCGGCTTCATCTGGGCCGGGGCCAGCGTCTTCGCCATTGGGGCAAGCATGCGCAGCCGGGCCGCGCGCATGTCATCTCGGAAGTTTAAAGCTTCCCAATAGCTATTGGTCTTGCCCTTTGAACGTTGGCAGAACCTTACTCTTAAACGTTGGCGATGAGATAAGTTGAGCATAACTTTCGCTGCGCTCACTTGCGATTATGTGATGCGCTGCGATATGCGCCAGATCATATGCTGTATCCTTATGACCTAAATCTCGCCTTATCCAACCGTACAAATACGCCAACCGGGCCAGCATATCCCCCACGTTGCCATTCGCATCGACGGTTTCGATAGCCTCAAAAGACTTTACGGCTTTTGCGCTCCCCCAGACAACCAGCTTGTATCGAGCGTCATTCAACCGCTTAGCAATTTCGTCTGGATCACTATCCTTGCCCCACGGCTTCGACTTACTCATCAGCTCATTAAGAACATCTAATATCTCGGCATATATCTTTGCCTTTTCGGGGAACAGCCGGGCCTCTGCTTCTTTCTCTTTTGTTCTAACGAACGTGACCAGAGCAGTAACAGTCGTGGCAATCACAGCAATAAGCGCTACACTTTGCTGCGCAGACATGTCGCGAAAGAGAGCTTGCGTCACCATCCAGATCAGCCAAAAGCCAAATGCTAGAATGGCGCATGCCAAGATGAGACCGACGATATTAGATATCTTCATGCAGCCTGCCTAAATCGATTCGTATAACGACGATACAAGCCGCCGGGGGCGAGGGTCGCCGATCAGGTGCGGCGACTGACGCGTCATCACATAGGCGGCCGACAGCCGACGCGACGGGTCGGCCATGGCCATGGACCCGCCCCAGCCATAGTGCCCCCAGGCTTCGCCCGGACCGAAGACGTTCAGCCCGTCGTTGCGCATCAGGCCCGCCGCCCAGCTGATCACATAGGGCAGCACCTTGTCCGGGCCGTGGATCCGTTCGCGCGTCAACTGGTCCAGCGTCCCGGCCGACAGCACCGACCGTCCCTCCAGAACGCCCCCATTGGCGACCACCCCCATGATCCGCGCCAGGCCCAGGGCCGTGCCGTGCAGATTGGCCGAAGGGATCTCCATCTTGCGCCATTCGGCCGACCCCCGCCCGCCGGGGGCCGAGCCCCGGTCCAGGAAGGCCGCCTGTTTGATCGGATCGACGGTTCCCAGACTGGGCGCCGCCGTGGGCTTGCGCATCTGGGCCACCCGGCCATGCTCGCTCTCGGGCAGGCCGATCCACAGATCCAGGTCGGGGAAGTCCGCCCGCAAGGCCTGGCCCATGGTCCGCCCCGTCGCCAGGCGGAAGACCTCGTTGGCCATGTAGCCGACCGTGACGGGATGATAGCCGGACGCCGTGCCGGGCTCCCACATCGGCGCCTGGGCCGCCAGCCGCGCCAGCACGGACGCCGCCTCGAACCAGACCGACGGATCGACCGCCTCGGAAAAGCCCGGCAGGCCCGCCTGGTGGCTCATCAACTGGCCCACGGTGATTCCGGCCTTGCCCGCCGCCCCGAACGCGGGCCACAGGCTGGCGACCGTCTGCTCGTAATCCAGCCGGCCCGCCTCGACCGCCGTGGCGATCAGCAGGGCCATCACCGCCTTGCCGGTCGAGAACACCGGCGTCAGGGTCGTCTCGGTGAAGGCCGTGGTCCGCGCCGTGTCGGCATGCCCCGCCCACAGATCGATGACCGTCTCCCCCCCGATCATCACACTGAACCGCGCCGCCTGCTCGTTCAGCCCCTCGGGCGCGTCGGTGAAGTTGGCGGCGAACGCCTCGCGCACGGCGTCGAAGCGCGGTTCGCAATGGCCTTGAATATCGATGGGGTCGGTCATGGCGCGGTCATAGCCCCGGACCTCCGGCCGGGGAAAGGGTCAAAGGACATCCGGCCTGTCCTCACCCTTCCTCGTCGTCACAAGGATAAGGGTCGCATCGTCTTTGAGTTTCCCCCATACGATCTGGACCCAGCCATCGCGGACCTGACGTGCGTGGTGACGATCCTCGATCACGGCATAGTCAGTCTTTTCCGCCATCCACGCCGCGACTTGGTCCGAAGCAAAGCCATGGGCCAGGATGAAACACTGGGCCTCGTTCATGGATATGTCCACCGAGCGCAGGGCGCGGGGCGTCCCCGCCGCCCAAGATTTTTGGCCGTATTGTCCGGCTTCTTCAGCGAAGTGGGCGGGGCCGTCCACCGGCGGCAAGTCCAGAAGCTCCGCCTCTCCGGCCGCAAGGCAGAAGGCCAGCCCTGTAGCCAAGGCCTCTATCGGCGCGCTCTCACCGGACATGTCGCTGACCTGCTTGGGCTCGTTCTTTCTGGAGGCGACAGATAGAACCACGCCCCCGTCTCCCCCCACAGGCCTTGAGTAGGCGAGAACACCGCCGCCGTCGAACAGACGAAGATAAGCCGTACCCGCCTGGTTATATGGCTCATAGCCCTCTCGCGCTTCGAACAAAGCCGCCACATCGGCTTCCGAGGCTTTGAACGCATAGACCGAACAACTGCCGTCGTTCGGCTCAACCATGATCCCGCCGAAACTGTCCGGCGCGCCCGTGGCCCATCTTTGCGCGCCGTACCGGCCGTCGAGTCTCTGAAAATCCCTGGGGCCTTCGACAATCGGAGGGGCGTCAGTCATGTCGGCCTCCGCCACGGCGACACAATAGTCCACGGCGGCGGCGAGTGGCGTCCGGTCGACGGCTATGGGGGCGTCGGTCTGTGCGCCCGGCGTCACCAACGCAGCCATCGCCACCAGGGCCTTGAACCAGACTACCGAACCCATGCCATTCATCCCGACAAGCGCGAAGGTTGTCTCCGCGCTACCGAAGTTCCATCACGGTCGCATGACAAAAAGGCCCCGCACCGAAATGCGGGGCCTCAATCTTTACGACCCTTGGAAAGGATCAGGCCGCGACGACCTCGGTCGCCTGTTCGGCCAGGATGGTCAGGCCTTCGCCGTTGACGTCGGCGAAGCCGCCCTTGACGTCATACTGGGTCCGGGCGGCGCCGACATAGACGGTCACCAGACCCTCGCGCAGGGCGGTCATGAACGGGGCGTGGTCCGGCAGGACGCCGAAGTCGCCCTCGACGCCCGGCGCATCCACCTGGTCCACCAAGCCCGAGAAGACCTCGCGTTCCGGCGAGACGAGGGAGAAGGAAAGTTTGCCAGCCATCAGTCCGATGTTCCGATTTGATAGGATGCGATGGAAACGGGGTAGGCGCCGCCCGTTCCCCATATCGACAGAAAGATCATGTTGGTGGCGACGCTTCGCTCGAAAAGAACGCCCTTGCCGTTCACATCATCGGACTCGCTATCGAACGTCCAAGAGCGTTCAGCGCGAGTCTTTACGATGAAGCTATCGCCAGCCTCCGGGCCGCTCAGGTCCAGCACGCTGCAGCTTTCGCCGCCCGTCTCTGTCGGTCGAGCCACCATGATCCGAACAGGATCAACGGGTGTGCCGGACCGTGTGTAACTTCGAGAAACCTCGCCGTCTCGGGCCGTCATGGCCGCGCCCTTAAATCCTCTATCAAGGAAGAACGCAGCCTCAGCCGTAGCTGGGGGGAAACGACCATCAGCCAGAAAAGCGTCGCAGGCCCCCGCCATGGCTTCAAAATCTCCGACCTGAGCTTGCGCCGAAACGGGCGCCAGCAGGAAGGAAACAATGAGGCTGACGAAGGCCTTGCGCATGATCAGGCTTCCGCCGCCATCTTCTCGGCCTTGGCGACCGCCTCTTCGATGGCGCCGACCATGTAGAAGGCCGATTCCGGCAGGTGGTCGTATTCGCCGGCGACGATGCCCTTGAAGCTGCGGATGGTGTCGGCCAGTTCGACGAACTTGCCGGGGGCGTTGGTGAACTGCTCGGCCACGAAGAAGGGCTGCGACAGGAAGCGCTGGATCTTGCGGGCGCGCGATACGACCAGCTTGTCCTCTTCCGACAGCTCGTCCATGCCCAGGATGGCGATGATGTCCTTCAGGCCCTTGTACTGCTGCAGGACTTCCTGGACCGAACGGGCGACGTTGTAGTGTTCTTCGCCGATGACCAGCGGGTCCATGATCCGCGAGGTCGAGTCCAGCGGATCGACGGCGGGGAAGATGGCCTGTGCGGCGATGTCACGCGACAGCATGGTGGTCGCGTCCAAGTGGGCGAACGAAGCGGCGGGCGCCGGGTCGGTGGGGTCATCGGCCGGGACGTAGATGGCCTGGACCGAGGTGATCGAGCCCTTCTTGGTCGAGGTGATCCGCTCTTGCAGATTGCCCATCTCGGTGGCCAGCGTCGGCTGATAGCCCACGGCCGACGGGATACGGCCCAAGAGAGCCGACACTTCCGAACCGGCTTGCGTGAAGCGGAAGATGTTGTCGACGAACAGCAGGACGTCCTTGCCCTCTTCGTCGCGGAAATACTCGGCCTGGGCCAGGCCGGTCAGGGCGACGCGGGCGCGGGCGCCGGGAGGCTCGTTCATCTGACCGTAGACCAGGGCGCATTTGGAACCCTCGGTCGAGCCGCCGTTCTTGGCCGGGTCGACGTTCACGTTCGACTCGATCATCTCGTGATACAGGTCGTTGCCTTCGCGGGTGCGCTCGCCCACGCCGGCCAGGACCGAATAACCGCCGTAAGCCTTGGCGATGTTGTTGATCAGTTCCTGCATGGTCACGGTCTTGCCCACGCCGGCGCCGCCGAACAGGCCGGTCTTGCCGCCCTTGGTGTAGGGGCAGATCAGGTCGATGACCTTGATGCCCGTGACCAGGATTTCCGACGAGTTGGTCTGCTCCTCGAAGGTCGGGGCCTCGCGGTGGATCGGGCGGTACTGGGTGGTCTGGATCGGGCCGGCTTCATCGATCGGCTGGCCGACGACGTTCATGATCCGGCCCAGCACGCCCGGTCCGACCGGGGTCTGGATCGAGGTGCCGGTGTCCGATACGGGCTGGCCGCGCGTCAGGCCCTCGGTCGTGTCCATGGCGATGGTGCGGACCATGTTCTCGCCGAGGTGCTGGGCGACTTCCAGCACCAGAGTGAAGGGCTCGCCCGTCTTCTGGTCGATGTTCTGGGTGTGCAGGGCGTTCAGGATCGCCGGCAGGTGGCCGGTGAACTCGACGTCCACGACGGCGCCGATGACCTGGGCGATCTTGCCCGTGGCGACGGCGGAGACGGGAGCCGCTGCGGGAGCGGCCTTCTTGGCGGCCGGCTTGCGGGCGGCGGGCTTCTTGGGGGCGACGGTGTCGGTCATGGCTGGGGTCCGTATCGGAATGTCTGTTCGGTCGGGATCAGAGGGCTTCGGCGCCGGCGATGATCTCGATCAGCTCGGTGGTGATCTGGGCTTGGCGCTTGCGGTTGTACTGCAGCGTCAGGGCGTTGATGAGGTCGCCGGCGTTGCGCGTGGCGTTGTCCATCGCCGCCATCTGCGACCCGAAGAAGCCCGCCTGGTTCTCGTACAGGGCGGCCAGGATCTGGGTCGTCAGGTTGCGCGGCAGCAGGGTCTCGAGGATTTCCTCTTCCGACGGCTCGTAGTCATAGACCGCGCCGTTCAGGTCGATCGGGGCGGCGTCGCCCTCGACCACGGCGGGGATCAGCTGCTTGCCGGTCGGCACCTGCTGGATGACCGATTTGAACTGGCTGTAGAACAGGGTGACCACATCGGCCTGACCGTCCTCGAACGCCGTGGCGATCATTTCGGCGACCGGCTGGGCCAGCGGCAGGCCGATGGTCTTCTGGGCGCTCAGCTCGAAGGTGTGGACCACCTTGTCGCCGTACAGACGGGTCAGCTGATCGCGCGACTTGCGGCCGACGGCGATGATCTTCACGTCCTTGCCGTTGGCGATCAGGCTGCCGATCCGCTCGCGTGCGGCGCGGATGACGTTGGTCGAGAAACCGCCCGCCAGACCCTTGTCCGCCGTCGCCACCACGATCAGGTGACGCTGGTCCTGACCCGTGCCGGCCAGCAGCTTGGGCGCGTCGGCGCCCGAGACGCCGGCGGCCAGGTTGGCGATGACCGAGGCCATCTTGCGCGCATAGGGCCGGGCGCTCTCGGCCTGGTCCTGGGCGCGTTTCAGCTTGGCCGCGGCGACCATCTGCATGGCCTTCGTGATCTTCTGCGTGGCTTTCACGCTTCCGATCCGATTGCGCATTTCCTTGAGGCTGGCCATCCGGCGTTGCTCTTCCTCTAACTACCGGCGGGGTTCAGGCGAAGGTCTTGACGAAGGCGGCCAGGATGTCCTTGAGCACGGCTTCGATATCCGAGGTCAGGTCCTTCTTGGTGCGGATGCCTTCCAGCAGGCTGGCGTGGTTCGCATGGATGCGGGCCAGCAGTTCCTTCTCGAACCGGCCGACGTCGCTCACGGCGATGCCGTCGATATAGCCGCGCGTGCCGGCGTAGACCGAGACGACCTGTTCTTCCATCGCCAGCGGCGAGTATTGCGGCTGCTTCAGCAGCTCGGTCAGGCGGGCGCCGCGGGCCAGCAGCTTCTGGGTCGAGGCGTCCAGGTCCGAGCCGAACTTGGCGAAGGCGGCCATTTCCCGGTACTGGGCCAGCTCGCCCTTGATGGTGCCGGCGACCTTCTTCATCGCCTTGGTCTGGGCCGAGGAGCCGACGCGCGACACCGAGATGCCGACGTTCACGGCCGGGCGGATGCCTTGGTAGAACAGGTCGGATTCCAGGAAGATCTGGCCGTCGGTGATGGAGATGACGTTGGTCGGGATATAGGCCGAGACGTCGTTGGCCTGGGTCTCGATCAGCGGCAGGGCGGTCAGCGAGCCCGAACCGTAGTCCTCGTTCAGCTTGGCCGAACGTTCCAGCAGGCGGCTGTGCAGGTAGAAGACGTCGCCCGGATAGGCTTCGCGGCCCGGCGGGCGGCGCAGCAGCAGGGACATCTGGCGATAGGCCACAGCCTGCTTGGACAGGTCGTCATAGACGATCAGGCCGTGCATGCCGTTGTCGCGGAAATATTCGCCCATGGCCGTGCCCGAGAAGGGCGCCAGGAACTGCAGCGGGGCCGGCTCCGACGCCGTGGCGGCGACGACGATGGTGTATTCCATCGCCCCGGCCTCTTCGAGGGTCTTGACGATCTGGGCGACGGTCGAACGCTTCTGGCCGATGGCGACGTAGATGCAGTAGAGCTTGGCGCTCTCGTCGTCGGTCTTGTTGACGTTCTTCTGGTTCAGGATGGTGTCGATGGCGACGGCGGTCTTGCCCACCTGACGGTCGCCGATGATCAGCTCGCGTTGGCCGCGGCCGACGGGGATCAGGGTATCGATGGCCTTCAGGCCGGTCTGCATCGGCTCGTGGACCGACTTGCGCGGGATGATGCCCGGCGCCTTGACGTCGACGCGGCGGCGCTCGGTGAACTGGATCGGGCCCTTGCCGTCGATCGGCTCGCCCAGCGGGTTGACGACGCGGCCCAGCAGGCCCTTGCCGACCGGCACGTCGACGATCTCGCCAAGGCGGCGCACGTCGTCGCCCTCGGCGATGGCGGCGTCGGCGCCGAAGATCACGGCGCCCACATTGTCGCGTTCCAGGTTCAGGGCCATGCCCTTGACGCCGGCCTTGGTGAATTCGACCATTTCGCCGGCCTGGACATTGTCCAGACCGTGGATGCGGGCGATGCCGTCGCCGACCGACAGCACGCTGCCCACGTCGGAGACATCGGCTTCGACGCCGAAGTTGGCGATCTGCGACTTGAGGATGGCCGAGATTTCAGCGGCGCGGATGTCCATGACGGGCTCTCTGTTCTTCAGTCTTCTGCGGGTGCGCCGATCAGGCGCGCTTCATTCTTGGGGCGGGGAGCGGGCTTACGCTCGCTTGAGGGCGAACTTCATCTGGTCGAGCTTGGTCTTCAGCGAGGCGTCGAACAGTTTCGAGCCGACCTTGATCTTCAGGCCGCCCAGGATGGCCGGATCGACCCGCGTGGTCAGCTCCGGCGCCTTGCCCAGGCTGGCGTTCAGCGCGGTCTTGATCGCGGCCAGCTGCTTGGCGTCCAGCGCCTGGGCCGAGACGACCTCGGCGGCGACGATGCCGGCGTGCTTGGCGTAGCGGGCTTCGAACCCGGCGATCACATGGGGCAGGTCCCGCGCGCGGTGGTTCTGGGCCAGCAGGCCCAGGAAGTTGGCGGTAGTCTGTTCGAACTTGGCCTTGGCGGCGATGGCGACGAGGCCCTTGCCCTGATCCTCGGCCGAAATGACCGGCGAGGTCGCCAGGCGGCGCAGGTCGGCGCTCTCAATCCAGGCGGCCTTCAACGACGTCAGGTCAGCACGGACGGCGTCCAGGCGGCCGGTTTCCAGCGCCAGATCAAACAGCGCCTGTGCGTAGCGATCGCCGACTTCCGTCGTTCTGAAATCATCAGCCACTGATTAGGGTCCGAGGTCGTTGTGTCAGGGTCGCGACCGAATGCGAGGGTCGCAACGGTCAAAAGCTTGAAATGCTTGCGGAAAGCACGACAGAGGCCGTATTCGTGAATACGCCCCCTTCAAGCCGGGCGCCTGATAGCACGGGGTTTTGCTGCTCGCAACATTGTGTGAAGGGGTGATGAAGCCGCACCCTGTCGCATCGGGTGTCGCACCCCGGTCATCCCTCCATGTGAAATCACGGGCCGACCTACCGACGAGAGCCGAGATGAAACCGCACCCGCTGCTGATCACCGCCGCCTGCGCCCTCCTGGCGCCCTGCGTCGCCGCCCCGTCGCACGCCCGAGCCGGCGGCCTGACCGCCCCTGCGGATGCTCCCCGCTCCGTGCGGCTAATGAGCTACAACATCCGCTATGACGCGCCCGACGACACGCCGAACTGGCTGCAGCGCCGGCCGCACATGGCGCGCCAGATCGCCTTCTTCGATCCCGACGTCCTGGGGGTTCAGGAGGCGCTGATTCCGATGGTCGCCTATCTGGCCGATCAGGCGCCGGCCTATGACCATTACGGCGTCGGCCGCGACGACGGCGCCCAGGCGGGCGAGACGACGACCCTGTTCTGGCGCCGCGCCCGATTCGAGGCGGTCAGCACCCAGACCCTGTGGTGCTCGCCCACGCCGGACCGTCCGTCCAAGGGGTGGGACGCCGCCCTGCCGCGCACCGTGACCCGCGTCGTGCTGCGCGACCGGGCCAGCGGCCGGCTTCTGGACGTGCGCAACGCCCACATGGACCATGTCGGCGCGGTCGCCCGTGAACAGTGCGCCGCCCTGGCCGCCGATCTGGCCCCGGCGCCGGTCGAGGGGGCGACGGCGGCGGTGGTGCTGATGGGGGATTTCAATGCCGGGCCGGACACGGCCCCCTATCGCCGCGTCCTCGCCGCCGGGCTGCGCGACGCCCGCGCCGTCAGCCCTGTCGTGTTCGGTCCCGCCGGCACCTACAACGACTTCGACATCGCCAGGGACAATGACGGCGTCGCAATCGACCATGTCTTCGTCGCTCCCGGCCTCTCGGTCGAACGCTACGGCGTACCCACCGATTCCTTCAGCGGCCAGGTGATCTCGGACCATTTCCCCGTGGTCGTCGATGTCGCGCCGGACGAAAAATGATCGCACAATTGAGGACCGGGGTGCGACCATTGCGCCGCCCCCGACCGCTTGATCGGAACCTGCGGCGGCCCTAGCGCTTAACGCTGACGCTTTTCCACCTAGGACACCTAAATGCTCGACAGCATTACGCCCCTGCTCTCCGACCCGGCCGCCTGGGCCGCGCTGGTGACGCTCATCGTGATGGAGGTCGTGCTCGGCATCGACAACCTGATCTTCATCTCGATCCTATCGAACAAACTGCCCGAGCATCAGCGCCAGAAGGTGCGGCGCATCGGCATCGGCCTGGCCCTGGTCATGCGCCTGGCCCTGTTGTCGATCATCGCCTGGCTGGTGGGCCTGGTTCAGCCGGTCTTCACCCTGATGGGCAACGAATTCTCGTGGAAGGACCTGATCCTGATCGCGGGCGGCCTGTTCCTGGTCTGGAAGGCCACCAAGGAGATCCACCACACCGTCGATCCCACGCCCACCCACGACGTGATGGACAAGAAGGACGTGATGATCACCAACGCCGGCGCGGCGATCTTCCAGATCATCCTGCTGGACCTGGTCTTCTCGATCGACTCCATTCTGACGGCCGTCGGCATGACCGAACACCTGCCGATCATGGTGGTGGCGGTTCTGGTCGCCGTGACCGTGATGCTGCTGGCCGCCGACCCGCTGGCCAACTTCATCAACGAGAACCCCAGCGTCGTCATGCTGGCCCTCGGCTTCCTGCTGATGATCGGCATGGTGCTGATCGCCGACGGCTTCGGCTATCATGTGCCCAAGGGCTATATCTACGCCGCCATGGCCTTCTCGGCCGGGGTCGAGGCCCTGAACATGCTGGGCCGTCGCTCCGCCACCAAGAAGGAAAAGGCCACGGCCGCCCGCGCCCAGGCCAACCAGGCCGAGGCCCGCGCCAGGAAGGCCGAGGCGGAAGCCGCCGCCGAGAAGGCCTGAGCCGATGACCCGCCTGTCGTCACGCCTCGCCGGCCTCGTCTCCGGCCTGCTGCTGGCGACAGGCGGCGGCCTTCCGGCCCGGGCCGAGGTTCCGGTCCAGGCCTATGAAGTCGTGCGCGCCTATCCGCACGACAAGACGGCCTTCACCGAGGGCCTCTTCTTCCACGACGGCGCCCTGTACGAGAGCACGGGCCTCTACCCCTCCTTCATCCGCCAGGTTCAGCTTGAGACGGGCGAGGTGGTGCGCCAGCGCGACCTGCCGACCGTCTATTTCGGCGAAGGCATGACCACGCTGAACGGCAAGCTCTACAGCCTGACCTGGCGCAACCACATCGGCTTCATCTGGAAGCTGGACGACTTCTCGCCCCTGGGCGGCTTCTCCTATCCGGGCGAGGGCTGGGCCCTGACCACCGACGGGCGGCGGCTGATCATGAGCGACGGCACGGATCAGCTGCGCTTCCTCGATCCCGACACCCTGGCCGAGACCGGCCGCGTCTCCGTCACCGCAGACGGCGAGCCGCTGGATCAGATCAACGAGCTGGAATGGATCGACGGCGAGGTCTTCGCCAACCTGTGGCAAGACAACCGTATCGCCCGCATCGACCCGGAGACCGGCGTCGTGAAAGCCTTCATCGACCTGACGGCCCTGGTCCCCCAGGATGCGGGCCTGGACCCGAACGACGACGTCCTGAACGGCATCGCCTGGGACGCAGGCGGCAAACGCCTGTTCGTCACCGGCAAACGGTGGCCGCAACTGTTCGAGATCAAGCTGCGCTGATCCCCGACACAGCGAGGGGGCGGACGCCTGCATGCGTCCGCCCCCTCGCCGCCTGTACTCCGGCTTAAATCAGCCGTGCAGGTCGAACCGGTCCAACTCCATGACCCGGGCCCAGGCCGCCACGAAGTCCTCGACCAGTTTCTTCTGGCCGTCCGACCCGGCGTAGACCTCGGCCAGGGCGCGCAGCACGGCGTTCGAGCCGAACACCAGATCGACGCGCGTGCCGGTCCATTTCGCCTCGCCCGTCTTGCGGTCTCGGCCTTCGAACACCGCCTTGGCGTCCGAGGTCGCCTGCCACTTCACGTCCATGTCCAGCAGGTTGACGAAGACGTCGTTGGTCAGGGCGCCGGGCCGGTCCGTCAGCACCCCGTGGGTCGCCCCACCGACGTTGATGTTGATGGCGCGCAGCCCCCCGATCAACGCCGTCATCTCGGGCGCGGTCAGGGTCAGACGCTGGGCCTGGTCGATCAGCAGGGATTCGGCGGGAACGGCGTAGCGGGCCTTCTGATAGTTGCGGAAGCCGTCAGCGACCGGCTCCAGATAGCCGAAGGATTCGACGTCGGTCTGGGCCTGGCTGGCGTCCGTCCGTCCCGGCGTGAAGGGCACGACGACCTCATGTCCCGCCGCCCTGGCCGCCTGTTCGACACCCGCCGCGCCGGCCAGCACGATCAGGTCGGCCAGCGAGACCTTCTTGCCGCCGACCTGAGCCTGGTTGAAGGCGAACTGCACGCCTTCCAGCATCTTCAGCACCCGCTCCAGCTGCTCGGGCTGATTGACGGCCCAGTCCTTCTGCGGCGCCAGGCGAATGCGCGCGCCGTTTGCGCCGCCCCGCTTGTCCCCGCCCCGGAAGGTCGAGGCCGAGGCCCAGGCCACGCCGACCAGTTCCGACACGCTGAGACCCGTGGCCAGCACCTGGGCTTTCAACGTGGCCACATCGCCGGCGTCGATCAGCGGATGATCGACGGCCGGCACGGGATCCTGCCAGACCAGTTCCTCCTTGGGGACTTCCGGGCCCACGTAGCGCGAGCGCGGCCCCAGGTCGCGGTGGGTCAGCTTGAACCAGGCGCGGGCGAAGGCCTCGGCGAAGGCCTGGGGATTGTTCAGGAAGCGACGCGAGATCTTCTCGTATTCCGGGTCGAACCGCAGCGACAGGTCGGTGGTCAGCATGGTCGGCCGGCGCATCTTCGACGGATCATGGGCGTCGGGGATGATGAAGCCCGCATCCTTGGCCACCCACTGGTGGGCCCCGGCCGGCGACTTCTCCAGCTCCCATTCGAAGGCGAACAGGTTCTCGAAGAAGAAGTTGCTCCACTGGGCCGGGGTCTGGGTCCAGGTGACTTCCAGGCCGCTGGTGATGGCGTCCCCGGCCTTTCCGCTGCCGAAACTGGAGGCCCAGCCCAGGCCCTGCGCCTCCAGGCCTTCGGCCTCGGGCTCGGGTCCGACATGGTCGGCCGGGCCGGCGCCGTGGGTCTTGCCGAAGGTGTGGCCGCCGGCGATCAGGGCGACCGTCTCCTCGTCGTTCATCGCCATCCGGGCGAAGGTGTCGCGGATGTCGCGCGCCGCCGCGATCGGATCGGGATTGCCGTCCGGGCCCTCCGGGTTGACGTAGATCAGGCCCATCTGGACCGCCGCCAGCGGGTTCTCCAGATCGCGAGTATGCTCACGACCGTCCGCGTTGTCGTCGGTCACCAGCACGGCCTCGTCAGCCGGCTTGTCCACGCCGTGCGAGCCGCGCGCATAGCGCTCGTCGCCGCCCAGCCAGGTCGTTTCACGGCCCCAGTAGACGTCCTGATCCGGCTCCCAGGTGTCCTCACGTCCGCCGGCGAAGCCGAAGGTGCGGAAGCCCATGGTCTCCAGCGCCACATTGCCGGTCAGGATCAGCAGGTCGGCCCAGGAGATGGCCTGGCCGTATTTCTGCTTGATCGGCCACAGCAGGCGGCGCGACTTGTCGATGTTGACGTTGTCCGGCCACGAGTTCAGCGGCGCAAAACGCTGCTGGCCGCGACCGCCGCCGCCCCGTCCGTCGCCGACGCGATAGGTGCCCGCGCTGTGCCAGGCCATGCGGATGAACTGGGGCCCGTAATGGCCGAAGTCCGCCGGCCACCAGTCCTGCGAGTCGGTCATCAGCTGGCGCAGATCGTTCTTCAGCGCCTCATAGTCCAGTTTGGAAAAGGCCTCGCGATAGTTGAACCCCTCGCCCAGCGGGTTGGAGCGCGACGAATGCTGGTTCAGCAGGTCGGTGCGCAGCTGCCCCGGCCACCAGTCGCGGTTCTGGACCCCGCCCCCGGCCACCGGCTCGGTCTTTGCGGCTGAGAACGGACATTTGGCTTCGGTGGTCATGGCGGTCTTCCCTGTGATGGCGCGATGCGGCGGGCGTGTTGACGATAGCCCCTCGGCTGACGTGGCTATTCAACGCGGTCCAGCTTCATAAGACCAATCGATTATCTTTGATTTTTGTATAGACCCGCTCTATTCGTCCAAAATGCTCCCCACCCTGCGTCAACTCCAGTATCTGAAGCTTCTCGCCGAACACGGCAGCTTCTCCCGCGCCGCCGAGGCCGCCCACGTCAGCCAGCCTGCCCTCAGCGCCGGGGTGCAGGAGCTGGAACGGATCCTGGGCGCCCCCGTGGTCGAGCGCGCGCGCGGCGCCGTCATCATGACTGCGGTGGGGGTCGAGGCCGTGCGCCGAGCCGAGGACGTGCTGGCGCGGACCGAGGACCTGGTCGAGGCGGCCAAGAACGCCGGCCGGCTGCTGTCGGGCCGATTCCGCCTGGGCGTCATCCCGACCGTGGCCCCCTTTCTGCTGCCCGCCAAACTGCCGTCGCTGAAGATCGCCTATCCGAACCTGAAGCTGTTCATCCGCGAGGATCTGACGCCCCGTCTGATCGCCGCCCTGAAGGCGGGCCAGATCGACGCCGCCGTCATCGCCCTGCCCTACGACGCGCCGGGGGTCGAACACGCCCGCATCGGCGACGACGAGATCATGGCCGCCGCCCCCCACGACCACGCCCTGGCCGCGCCAGGCCCCATCCGGCCCGGCTCGCTGCGGGCCGAGGACCTGATCCTGCTGGAAGACGGCCACTGCCTGCGCGACCACGCCCTGGCGGCGCTGGACATCGAGGCCCCGCGCGGCGACGACGTCTTCGCCGCCACCAGCCTGCACACCCTGATCCAGATGGTCGGCTCGGGCCTGGGGGTCAGCTTCCTGCCCAAGATGGCGGTTCAGGCCGGCCTGGCCGACACCCCTTCCGTCGTCATCCGCGCCTTCGAGAACCAGGCCGACGGCGTCCCCCCCCACCGCGAAATCGTCGTCGCCTGGCGCTCCGGCTCCAGCCGCGCGGCCGAGGCCCGGCTGCTGGCGGAAGCGCTGAAGCTGGACTGAAGAAGCGTCGCAAATGGCGGGCACGCCCCATGGAACTGGACGCCCGCGACGGCGTCATCATCCGCCGGGGCACCCACTACGGCGTTCCAACCCCGGCCACCGCGATGATCGTGGCGCTCCTAAACGCGATTACGCTGTAGAAGGCGGTAGGGATCGGAACTCAAACTGAAAAACACGGCGGAGGAGTGCGCTGCCAAGCTCGCCCGCTGGCGAAAGCTGGAAAATCCTCGTTTAGCATCCACAATCGAAGCTACCGAACGCCGACACCCTCTGGTATATCGCCGTCATGGGAAATCCTATTGAGACTTTACGCACCGAAGGCGGTGTGATCGCACAAGCTCCCTGGAGCTTCGTGCTTTGCCTATTCGTTGTTGCGGGGGTGCTCTTTCTGATCATTCGGTCTCTGAAAGTCCAGGAAGTCGCCGATCTTAACTCTCGCCTGACCCTCAGAAATGACGAGATCGCGGACTATCGACGAAAGCTAGACGGAGCTTCGCCTGATGAGGCCAAGGCAAGGCTTGATGAACTTGAGGCGCAGGTTGCTCGGCTGCAACCGCGTCGTTTTGATGCGGCACAAAGAGAACTCATTCGCGCAGCCGTCGCTAACCAGCCGGCTTTGGTGTCCATAGCCGCTGATATGGCCGCTGGGGACGCGCGCGGACTTGTCGCTGATCTTTCAGGAGCCTTCCAGGGCGCGGGGTGGAGCGTCTCAAACCCGATGGTTGGTGGCCTGGGCAATCCACCACCCTCGGGATTGGGAATAAATGTAGCAGACCCTGAAAATCTTACCGACCCACAGGCTCGATTTGTAAGGGCGTTACAAGAGATCGGAGCCGAATTTGACTTAAGGCGCGGCGTCATGCGCGACATGCCCGGACATGCTGCGCCAGAGATTGAAATCTTAGTTACGACCGCTGTCAGGTAGTTTAACTCGGCACTCAACGAAAAGGGCCGGCGGATCCCTCCGCCGGCCCCTTCTGTTTCAGCCTGAGGCCGCCGATTATTCGGCCGCGATCGGGGCTTCGGTTTCCGGGCCGCGGGCCAGGTTGCGCAGGACGTAGGGCATGACGCCGCCGGCCAGCAGATAGTCCATCTCGGTCTGGTTATCGATGCGGCAGCGGACCGGGAAGCGGGCCATCTTGCCGTCCGACGGACGGAACAGCTCGACCCACAGGTCCTGACGCGGACGCAGCTTGCCGACATTGGCGTCGGACAGGCCGCGGATGGTGACGATCTCCTCGCCGGTCAGGCCCAGCTTCTGCCAGCCGTCCTGTTTGAACTGCAGCGGCACCACGCCCATGCCGACCAGGTTCGAACGGTGGATGCGCTCGAAGCTTTCGGCGATGACCGCGCGGACGCCCAGCAGGCGCGTGCCCTTGGCCGCCCAGTCGCGCGACGAACCGGTGCCGTATTCCTTGCCGGCGAAGACGACCAGCGGCCGGCCTTCCGACTGGTAACGCATGGCGGCGTCATAGATCGACATGGTGTCGTTCGACGGGAAATGCTTCGTCACGCCGCCCTCGATCTCGGGCGTGATCCGGTTCTTGATCCGGATATTGGCGAAGGTGCCGCGCATCATGACTTCGTGGTTGCCGCGGCGGGCGCCGTAGCTGTTGAACTCGGCCGCCTCGACGCCGTGGCTGGTCAGATAGACGCCGGCGGGCGAGGTCTTCTTGATCGAACCGGCCGGAGAGATGTGGTCGGTGGTGATCGAGTCGCCGAAGATGGCCAGGACGCGCGCCTCGACGATGTCCTGGACCGGAGTCAGGTCCATCGACAGGCCTTCGAAGTACGGCGGGTTGGCGACATAGGTGGAGGCGTCGTCCCACTCATAGGTCTGGCCGCCCGTGACCTTGATCGCCTGCCAGTGCTTGTCGCCCTTGAAGACGTCCTTGTAGCGTTTGGCGAACATGGCCGGGGTGACCGACTTCTTCTGGATGTCGGCGATCTCCTGCGAGGTCGGCCAGATGTCCTTCAGGAAGACGTCGTTGCCCTTCTTGTCCTGGCCGATCGCATCCTTGGTGATGTCGATCCGCATCGAGCCGGCGATGGCGTAGGCCACGACCAGCGGCGGCGAGGCCAGATAGTTGGCCTGGACGTCCGGGTTCACCCGGCCTTCGAAGTTGCGGTTGCCCGACAGGACCGAGGTCGCGACCAGGGCGTTGTCGTTGATCGCCTTCGAGATCGCCGGATCCAGCGGGCCCGAGTTGCCGATGCAGGTGGTGCAGCCGTAGCCGACCAGATTGAAGCCCAGGGCGTCCAGGTCCTTTTGCAGGCCGGCGTCGGTCAGATAGTCGGTGACGACCTGCGAACCGGGGGCCAGCGAGGTCTTGACCCAGGGCTTGGCCTTCAGGCCCAGCGCATGGGCCTTGCGCGCCACCAGGCCGGCGGCGATCAGGACCGACGGGTTGGAGGTGTTGGTGCAGGAGGTGATGGCCGCGATGACGACGTCGCCGTCGCCGACCGTGAACTTCTCACCCTCGACAGCCGCACGCGGGGCGTCGGTCGGACGGGCGAAGACGTCGACCAGGGCGGTTTCGAAGGCCGGGGCGGCGGTGGTCAGTTCGACGCGGTCCTGCGGACGCTTCGGACCGGCCAGCGACGGCACGACCGAGGCCAGGTCCAGTTCCAGAACGTCGGTGAAGACCGGGTCTTCCGAGGTCTCGTCGATCCACAGGCCCTGGGCCTTGGCGTAGGCTTCGACTAGGGCGACGCGCGCCTTGTCGCGGCCCGTAGCGGTCAGATAGCCGATGGTGGCGGCCGAGACGGGGAAGAAACCGCAGGTGGCGCCGTATTCCGGGGCCATGTTGGCGATGGTCGCCTGGTCCTCGATGGTCATGTTCGGCAGGGCGTCGCCGAAGAACTCGACGAACTTGCCGACCACGCCCTTCTTGCGCAGCATCTGGGTGACGGTCAGCACCAGGTCGGTCGCGGTCGTGCCTTCCGGCAGACGGCCGGTCAGTTTGAAGCCGATGACCTCAGGGATCAGCATCGGGATCGGCTGGCCCAGCATGGCCGCCTCGGCCTCGATGCCGCCGACGCCCCAGCCCAGGACGGCCAGGCCGTTGATCATGGTGGTGTGCGAGTCAGTGCCGACGACGGTGTCCGGATAGGCGACGGTCTTCTTGCCTTCGTCCAGGGTCCAGACGGTCTGGGCCAGGTTCTCCAGGTTCACCTGGTGGCAGATGCCGGTGCCGGGGGGCACGACGCGGAAGTTGTTGAAGGCCGACGAACCCCAGCGCAGGAAGTTGTAGCGCTCGATGTTGCGCTCATATTCGCGCTCGACGTTCTGGCCGAAAGCCTTGGCCGTGCCGAAGTGATCGACCATGACCGAGTGGTCGATGACCAGATCGACCGGGACCAGCGGGTTGATCTTGGCGGCGTCGGCGCCCAGGGCGCTCATGGCGTCGCGCATGGCGGCCAGATCGACCACGGCGGGAACCCCGGTGAAGTCCTGCATCAGGACGCGGGCTGGGCGGAAGGCGATCTCGTGCTCGACCGAGCCCTTGTTCTCG
This sequence comes from Brevundimonas sp. GW821-FHT10E09, assembly GCF_058809375.1. NCBI lineage: Bacteria > Pseudomonadati > Pseudomonadota > Alphaproteobacteria > Caulobacterales > Caulobacteraceae > Brevundimonas > Brevundimonas sp. GW821-FHT10E09. The sequence continues at coordinate 162,552 of NZ_JBXASO010000002.1, forward strand.
ACCCAGGCGGCGACGGCCTTCAGGTCGTCCTGCGTCACCGAGACGCCGTCTTCGTTGCGCAGCAGGTTCTCCAGCAGCACCTTCATCGAGCGCGGCAGACGGGAAATCCCGGTCAGACCCGCTTCCTCGGCGGCCGGAAGGCTGTAATAGGCGTATTTCTTGCGCCCGACGGAAAGGTCCTGGCGGGTGTTGAAGCTGTCGGTGGACGGCATGGAGAGTTTTCCTCTGGTCAGCGCCGCCCGACAATCCGGTTGCGCCTTCGCGCGGCAGACGCAGCGGCTCACAGGGCCCCTGCGCGCGCGGCGAAAGCCTGCTGCGGCAATCGTGCCTATAGTCCGCTCATCGCGCACCGTCCATGTGTCCACACCCTCGACGCGGACATTGAGAAAGGTTCTCAAAACAATGCGTATTTTCTCCCTCCCCGTTCCGGGGAGGGGGGCTGAGCGGAGCGAGGCCGGGTGGGGCGGGCCGCGCGACCCATCGCTCGCCTTGTTTCCAGGAAATCGTGCGCCCTCGCCGGGCCGCCCCCACCCCGTCGCTGCGCGACGCCCCTCCCCGGCGCGGGGAGGGAGAGTGTCGCCGTCATGATCCACACCCTCTCGATCTCCGACCTGACCGTCTCACGCGGCGAGCGCCTTCTGTTCCAGGGGCTCGACCTGCGCCTCCAGGCCGGCGAAGCCGTGGTGCTGACGGGCGCCAATGGCGCAGGCAAGACCAGTCTGCTGCGCACCATCGCCGGCCTGTTGCGGCCGGATGCGGGAGAGGTCGCCTTCCACGACGGCGACGGCAATCCGCTGGACGAGCGGCTGGCGCGCGGCCGCGAAACCCATTTCCTCGGCCATCAGGACGGACTGAAGACCAGCCGAACGGCGCGCGAAGAACTGGGCTTCCAGTGCGACTGGCTGGGCCATGTCCAATGCGGCATGGACGATGCGGTCGAAGCTTTCGGCCTCGCCCCCCTGCTGGATCTTGAAGTCCGACGCCTGTCCGCCGGTCAACGCCGCCGCCTGGCCATGGGCCGGCTGGTCGGATCGCCGCGCGCCCTGTGGCTGCTGGACGAGCCGATGGCCCCGCTGGACGCCCGCTGGCGCGCCGTCTTCGCCGACCAGATGCGCCGCCATCTCGACGCCGACGGCCTGATCCTCGCCGCCGTCCACGACCCCCTGCCCCTCCCGGCCCGCACCCTGGACCTGGGAGCCCTGACGTGAGCCGTCCTGTAGACGCCGAACCCCGCCCGCCCGGCCTGCGCGGCGCGACGCGCGTGCTGTTGGAGCGGGAGCTGGATCTGGCCTGGAGCGGCGGGGGCGGTCCCCTGCTGGCCTGCGGCTTCTTCGCCTGTCTGACCGCCGTCCTGCCCCTGGCCGTGGGCGGCGATCCGCGCACGCTTTCGCCCGTGGCGGGCGGGATCGCCTGGCTGGCCCTGGCCCTGGCCTCGCTGCTGTCGCTGGAGCGGCTGTTCGAGCGGGATCTGGAGGACGGGGCGCTGGACCTGTTGGCCCTTGGCCATCTGCCGCTGGAATCGGTCGTTCTGATCAAGGCCCTGGCCCAGTGGATCGCCGTCGGCCTGCCCCTGGCTCTGACCGCGCCGGTCGCCGCCCTGGCCCTGGGCCTGCCGCCGGCCTTGGTCCCGCTCACCGCCCTTTCGGCCCTGATCGGCGGGGCGGGTTTCGCCTGCACCGGAACCCTGGGCGCGGCCCTGGCCCTGGGCGCCAAGCGGGGCGGCCTGCTGGTCGCCGTCGTCGTCCTGCCCCTGTTCATTCCGCCGGTCGTCTTCGGCGCCGGAGCGCTGGAACGCGCGGCATCCGGCCAGTCGCCCGCCCCGGCTCTGGCCTTCCTGGGCGCCTATGTCCTGTTCGCGGGCGTCGTCGCCGCCTTCGCGGGAGCCGCAGCGGTGCGTAACGCCCAGGGATGACTGAGTTGATCCGCCGCTTGCCCGCCGTCGCGACCCCGCGTAATCGCTGACGCCATGTTCGGCCTGTCCAACCCGCAGCGTTTCATGGCCTTCACCGGCCCTCTGACGCCCGTCCTCTGGGCGGTCGCGGCCGTGTTGCTGACGGTCGGAACCTGGCTCAGCTTCACCGTTCCGGCCGACTATCAGCAGGGCGACACGGTGCGGATCATGTTCGTCCATGTGCCCGCCGCCGTCTGGGGCCTGGGCGCCTATGCGGCCCTGGGGGTCTCCAGCTTCTTCGCCCTGGTCTTCCGCCACGCCCTGGCCGACGCCGCCGCCCGCGCGGCCGCCCTTCCCGGCGCCGCCTTCACGGCCCTGGCCCTGTTCACCGGCTCGCTGTGGGGCCAGCCGATGTGGGGAACCTGGTGGGTCTGGGACGCGCGCCTGACCAGCGTGCTGGTCCTGTTCCTCTTCTACCTCGGCTATATGGCGCTGCGGGCCTCGATCGACGACGAGCAGAAGGGGGCGCGCGCCGCCGCCGTCCTGGGCCTGGTCGGCCTGATCAACCTGCCCATCGTCAAATTCTCGGTCGACTGGTGGAACACCCTGCACCAGCCGGCCAGCTTCCTGACCCCCGGATCCTCGGGCCTGGATCCGGTCTATCTGCCGCCCTTCCTGACCATGCTGGCGGCCTATGGGGTTCTGTTCGCGGCCCTGTGGCTGACAGCGATCCGCACCGAGGTCCGCCGTCGCCGCGTCCTGACCCTGCGCGCCCGTCAGGGCCTGGAGGCGTAAAATGCTCGACCTCGACATGACCCCCTACGCCGCCTTCGTCTGGCCCGCCTGGGGCGTCAGCGCCCTGGTCCTGGCCGCCCTGACCGCCCGCGCCGTCATCGCCTCCCGCAAATGGCGGCGCGAGCTGGACCGCTTGGACACAGCCGCCAATGAGCCGGATCGTCCTCAAGCCGCGCGACGCGCGATAGGCCCCAAAGAATGAACCGTTGGCTGGTTTGGATACCGCTTGTCATCCTTGCGGCGCTTATCGGCGTCCTGGCGCTCAAGCTGGGAGATGTGGTCGCTAATAGAATGGCGGAAAGCGCTAGCAGTCAGCAGTACAAGCCCGACGCCATGGTCGGCCAGCCCATCCCCGAGACGGTCATGCCCATGCTCACCGGCGACACCGCCGGCCCCGGCAATCTGGACTTGAAGACGGCGGGCGTCGGCCGGCCCATGCTGGTCAATGTCTTCGCCTCGTGGTGCGCCCCCTGCCGGCTCGAACACCCCAAGCTTCTGGCGTTGAAGGCGCGGGGGATCGCTGTCGTCGGCGTGGCCTACAAGGACGAGCCGGTCGCCACCCGCGCCTTCCTGGACGAGCTGGGCGACCCCTATTCGATGGTTCTGGTGGACCACGAGGGTCGGGCCGGTCTGGACCTGGGCATTTCCGGCGTGCCCGAGACCTTCGCCGTCGACGCCATGGGCCGGATCACCGCCAAACAGTCCGGTCCCCTGCTGAACGACGCCGACATCGAACGACTCGTCGCCTCCATGCAGGCCCCGCCCCGGCCCGCTCCCGGTGAAAAATCGCATTAACTCTCTTTCGAGAGGCCTTGTTAACGATTGATCGCTCCGGATGCGTTAACGTTTGGGCATGAGCGCGATTCGCCCCGGTTTGCCGCAGCCCGTCCCGTCGCAAGGTCTCGACCTGCCGACGGCGCGAAACGCGCAGGCCGCCTTCTTCCGCGCCGCCCTGGATCAGGCCTCACGCGTTCAACCCAGTCAGGTGCCCGCCGCCGCCGTCATGTCCACGGTGCGCACCGCCAATCCGGCGCGCCCCGTCGAACCCGCCCCGGCGGCGCCGGAACGCGAAGAGCCCCGGATCATGCGCCCCGGCTCCTATCTCGACATCAAGGTCTGATCCGACCCAAGCAGAGCGCGACCCTCGGGCCGCCAGGGCGATGCGCTTTGCCGTAGAGCGCGTCGGGACACGTCGTCCCTCAGGATTTTGAGCTGGACACGGAGGGATACCCCTTATTGCGCTCACCTGGGCTTTCAAGGACTCTCAACGCCGAAAACGAGAGACGGCGATGGCAGAGCGCTTCGAAACCGGCCGCTGGGAGAAGACGACGTGCCAATGTCCCAAGTGGGGCGACGTGCAAACCTGCGGACCGGCCAATCATCACGCGGTGGGGACCATGCTGCAGTCCGCCGTCATCCGGCTTGCGCGTCGATGGACGGCGCGGGTGGACGAGGTGCTGGCGGAAGGCGGCCTGAACGCGGGCCAGCTGGCGGTTCTGAACCTTCTGGCCCAACGCCCCTCCGGCTTGATCCAGAGGGAGGCGGCCGATGCGCTGGCGCTTTCGGAGGCCGTCATGTCGACGCGTGTCACCGGCCTTCTTGCGGCGGGTCTGGTGGAGCGCCAGGCCCTGAAGGGGGATCGACGCGCCCACCTCCTGCGCCTTACCGACAGTGGACGAGAGGCGGCGAAACTCTGGTCGGCCTGCGCCTCATGCGTGCAATACAGCGTCGAAAGCTCTGTCTCGCTCCAGGACCTCTCGACCGCCCTCGCCGTCCTGTCCCGGATGAACGCCGCCCTTGGCGCGCACGATTGTTCCGTTACGACGGACGCAGACCCGGCGCCGCAGCCCCGAGGCTGCGCCTGCATGCCCGGACCGGTCTCTATGCTCGGCGCGTGACCGGTATTCCCATTCGCTCCTGAGCCGCGCCTGGGCGTCCCGAAGATCGGGACGGCGGCTCGCTAGAACGCCTCCCAGTCCGATGTCGCCGGCGCAGCCTGGACCCGTCCGCCGCCGACGGCGACGAGGCGGACCGGGCGAGGCTCGGGCGCGGCCTGCTGTCGGGGTGAGCTTCCCGCCGTTCCCAGCTGAAACCGCCCGATCATCGTCATCAGCCCTTCGGTCTCCTGACGGAGCGAATGTGAAGCGGCCGTGGACTCCTCGACCATGGCGGCGTTCTGCTGGGTGACCTGGTCCATCTGGTTGACCGCCACATTCACTTCGCTCAGGCCCGAGGACTGCTCACGGGCCGAGGTGGCGATGTCGCTGATCAGGGCGTCGATTTCGGCCACGCGCTCGACAATGACCCCGAGAGCCTCTCCGGTCTCGCCGACCAGTTTGACGCCCTTGGTGACCTGCTGCGAGCTGCCCGCGATAAGTCCCTTGATTTCCTTGGCGGCTTCCGCAGATCGTTGGGCGAGCGCCCGCACTTCGGAAGCGACGACGGCGAAGCCGCGGCCGGCGTCTCCAGCGCGCGCCGCCTCGACCCCGGCGTTCAGGGCCAGAAGATTGGTCTGGAAGGCGATCTCGTCGATCACCCCGATGATGTTGGTGATTTCAACAGCGGATCGCTCGATTTCCGACATGGCGGAGATCGCCTCGCCCATGACGTCGCCCGAGCGTTGGGCGTCCCCCCTGGCCCCGAGCGCGACGGCGGCCGCCTTCTGCGCATTGGCGGCGCTGCTGTTGACGGTCGAGGTGAGCTGATCGAGCGCCGCGGCGGTCTCTTCCAGACTGGAGGCCTGCTGTTCGGTCCTGTGCCGAACGTGCAGACAGGGAGGCCCATTGCCGCCAGTGGACCACAGTCGCGCAAGGGTCTCGGGCTTCATGCGAATGCCGTACTGGACCAAGAAGGCGGACGCCTCCTTGCGGGTCAGGAGATCCTCGTCAGCCGCCTCTGACGCAGGAACCACAGGCTCTGCTGCGGGGATCATCGACCGGGCTCCGGCGACCGGCACTCGCGGGAGTTCCGGGCGCCGCGCCCGGCCGTGAGCGCGAGGTAACAGTCCACTGCGGAAGCCACATAGGCCTGGGTCTCCGCGATGTGCGGGATGCGGCCGAGACGAGCGACGCGGTCCGGTCCCGAGTTATACGCTGCAAGGGCGAGGCGGACCTCCCCGAAACGAAGCAACTGCCGCGCCAGATAGTCGGCCCCGCCATTCAAGTTCTCGATCGGGTCAAATCGGTCGCGAACAGCGAGGTCGGCCGCCGTCCCCGGCATCAACTGGGTCAGGCCGCCGGCCCCGGCCGGGGACACGGCATCGACCCGATAAGCGGATCCGTCGGCGACGAGTTCGTCGCACAGCAGGATGTTGCGGCGATCCAGATAGAGCGTCCGGAACTGCTCCCGCGGGAGATAGGCTAAGGTTGTCCGCGCATAGGCCAGGACTGTGTTCCATGACGACAGGACCGGGCGGGCGCAGGCGGCGCTTCGGGCCAAGGACGGCATTCTCCTGGAGGATATCCAGAACGGATCTTTCGACTGGGCGAAACACTACCGGCACCGGTTCGTCGTGACCGAAGGGACGGTCGAGGAGATTTTCACCCAGCGGTTCACCGCCGGCTTTACCAACGGTCCTTGCTTCGCCTTCGATAACGCCATCGCTCATGGCCAGAGCGGCGGCCCGATCATCACCCCCGACGGGCGCGTCGTGGGATTGAACTCGGCGACTGCGGAAAACTTCTTCAACCGACCGATGTCGCTCGGGTCGATGTTCTTTCCGCTCCTGCTCAACGGTGTGAGAGCGAGCGTTACAATGGGCGCCCCAGGCGCCAGCCTGACGATGAAGATGCGACGCCCCCTGATCGAGATGGTCTTGCAGGGCGCGATCAAATCGGACGGCAGCGAAACCCATGTCGCCATCCACGATACACCCGAGGGAAAAGCGATCGGCGCACGCATTCCGCGGGATGACCAGCCCCACGCCCACGCGGACTCTCCGCCTTTCAGACCGGCGCTCCCAAACAACTCGTCACGGAATACTGGCGTTTCGTCCCCACGAAAGCCGAGGATCAACCACCCGCCGACCCGGCGTAAAGAGTCAGCGGGCGACCCCGTGGAGTCCGTCCTGGAGCCCGGAGGTTTCCCCTTCGGTCCAGCCGTTGGGCCGCCAGCCACTGAGAAAGGCTTCCATGGCCACCTGAACCGGGCCGCTGATGTCGCGTTTGCCGGCTTCCATTTCGAGGATGCGGGCCTCAAGCTTGTCCGGCGCGCCGGCCAGCCGGAGCGCGCGCGCCATGGTCAATGGATCCCACCCCAGAATTTGACGGGCGACTTTCAGTTCAGCGGCGGAAGCAGCCATCGGGACCTCGTGCGGCCAGAGGCCGAACAGCGGGCAGCTCGACCTTGGCGACCCGGACAAAAGACGAACGGCGACCTCGCAGAGGCCGCCGTTCCGATCATATTGCCTCAAGATTGTAGCAAGGGCGTGGCAAATCTCAGTCAAGCCGCGCCAGCCGATCGAGGATGCGGGGCGTGTCCGCCGCAGGCCGATAGGCGACGGCGGCATGCACGGCACAGAAGGCTCCGCGCGTGACCGGCTGACCGCACAAACTGAAGTCAGCGGCGCCGGGCTCTCCGAAAGGCCAGCGGCACTGGCAGCGCCGAACCGAGAGAACTGTGGCCAGCCCATGCTGCTTTGCGACCTCTGGGGGAGCGTCAATCGGCCGGGCCGCCAAGGACCTGGTCGGTGCGAAGGTTGGTGGCTTTGGACCGGCGTCGGGGCGTTTGGGCGGACGGCCGGACCGGCCGGCCGACAGACCCATGCGATGGACTTTGCCGAGCACGGCGCTGCGCGTGATGCCATTGGCGAGATCGCGCGCGATCTGCGCGGCGGTCTGGCCCTCGAGCCAGAGTTTCTTCAGACGGCCGATGCGGTCATCGGTCCAGGCAGAGGCAGTCATGGGAAGCTCCGAGGCTGACGAACCCATTCGGCTCACCCCGCGCCGCCCTGCCTTCACCTCCCGCCACAAGGAAAAACGGCCCGACGCTCGCGCGCCGGGCCGCCCTCTTCCGTCCGCCGTTTAGAACGGGATGTCGTCGTTCAGGTCGTAGCCACTGGCCGGCTCCTGGACTTGGCGGTCGGTGCCGCCCTCATCGCCGGTGCCGCCTTCCGCAGCTTCGCGCCGGTTCTTCAGGCGGATATCGCCGACGATCACCCGCATGTCGTAGTGTTCGACGCCGTCTTTCCCGGTCCATGTGTCGTTCTCGACGTGGCCCTGGATGACGACCCGACTGCCTTTCCGAGCAAACGGGCCGATGTATTTCTCGGCCGTCGCCTCGTTGAAGCAGATGCAGTTGAAGCCGGTGGTCCGTTCGCCGGGCGTGCCGTCGGCCTTGCGGAAGCGGGTGGTCTCGAGCACGCGGAAGCTCGCCCGCTTCTTGCCCGTGCCTTGAGCGGCGAGAACGGACGGGTTGGCGGTCAGATAGCCTTCGATGATCACGGTTTGCATGGTCAGTCTCCTGAGAATTGAATGTTGATAGGAATCAGGCGGCGGCGCGGTCGGCGCTGCTGTCCTGGGTGCCGCGGTCCTCGGCCCAGTCGAGGACGGTGAGCCGGTTGATGACCAGTTCCTTGGCCGTCCGCTCGGTGCCGTTCTTGGCCGCGTAGGCGGTGTCGATGAAGGCGCCGATGACGACGGCCTCACACCCCTGCGCGAGGCCCCGGGCAATGACCTTTTCGTTCAGGCCCTTGGACCAGCTGACGCAGTTGACGCCGACCAGCCTATCCTTGCCGGCATTATCGACACCACGGCTCTCGAGCAGGCGAAACACGGCCTTGCCGAAATCGTCGGTGATCTGGGGGTCGGCCGCCAATCGGCCGGTGAACATCACGTTTTGCATGTCAGTCTCCTATGGAACCGAAGCGCCGAGAGAGCGGATCTCCCTCATTCCACTTCACACGAAGCCTCCCTTCCTCCGCTCCTTTGGACGGTGTTCGGTCACGCACGCGATCCTGGACCACATCGACATTGCCGAATCCCAATGCGATCCTATATTGGATTATATTAGGAGACCTGTTCGATGCCCGATCCCCAGTGGACCTTGCCCGAAGCGGCGTTCGTCCTTGATCAACCGCTCGACGCGATCAAACGCGACGTCAATCGGAGACCGCTCAAACCAGAGGCCTCGGGCCCGTCCAGACGCGCCGTGCGATGCGTCGGTCTGACCGATCTCGTCTATCTCGACATGGTGGCCACCTATCGCCACACCCTGACGCCTTCCGCGCTCGACGACCTCTACGTCGCCGTGGCCAAGGAGCCTGCGCAGTCCGCCAGCGTCTCTGTCGGGCCACTCATCGTCCACCTGAAGCGGCATCGGACCAATGTCGCGCAACGCCTGAAGGCGCTGGAGGCCGTGGATCGCGCCATAGAGATCAAGCACGGCGCTCCCGTCGTGAGAGGCACCGACATCGAGGTCCACCGGTTGGCGGCACTCTCGGCAGGCGGGGCGACGGATGAGGAGATCCTTGAGGACTATCCGTCGCTGTCGCTCGCCAAGATCAAGGCGGCGACCGCTTATGCGCGCGCCCATCCCAAATCCGGTCGTCCTTACCCGGCAACGTCGGCGAAGCGCGCGATGCAGGGGGCTGACCTTACCGGGCTCGAGCGGTTCATGCGGCCGAGGGGATGATCTATCTGCTCGATACCAACATCGTCAGTCAGAGCAGCAAGCCCAACCCGTCCGCCAACATCTTGGCATGGCTCCGGTCGGTCGATGACCACGACCTGTGCATCAGCGCCATGACCGTCCGCGAAATGCGGTACGGAGCGGCGCGGGCGACAGCCGCGGGCCATCCGACCGCACCGGCGATCACACACGGGGTGGACGCGGTCATCGCCGCCTATCAGGGCCGTATCCTGCCCATCAGCGAAACCGTAGCGGCGGCCTGGGGCCGGATGCTGGCCGAGCGAGACGGCGATGAGGAGGATACCGCCTTGGCCGCTACCGCACTGGTCCATGGTCTGACCCTCGTGACCGCCAACATCAAGGATGTGACGGGTCGGGGCGTCCCCCTTTTGAATCCATCCCGGTCGCCACCGAAGGCGACGCCCGCCTGACCCGCTCAGGCGGCCTGCCCGTCGAGGACCGTCTGAACGGGATGACGGCGCAGGACCGCTTCCAACACGGTCGGTTGATCGATCGGTATGAAGACCCGTGGCGTGAAGGCGATGATCTCGACGAAACAGCCGAGCGCCAACAGGGCGTCGCGGTCGGTGCGACCGCCGACCACCTCGATGCGCCAGCGGTCCATCACTCGCGCCCGCTTGAGCCATAGCCCGCCCTCCAGCGAGAGCTGGACGTTGCGGTTCAGGATCGTGGCGGCGGTCTTCGGGCCGTCCGCCCAAACCTCGGCGACGTCGGTCAGGCCCAGGCTCGTCTTGAGCGTGAGGGCCTGGACGGCGTCCAAAACCCGCCCCAGCCAGCGGCGCCCGTCCGGTGCCCGGACGCGACGGACGGAACAGCCCCGCGCCGGCAGACGCCCCCAGATCGGCAGCAACAGACCGGTGGCCAAGGTGAGTTCGCGGGTCCGCCAAGGATCGGTTCGGGCGACCTCCTCGTCCCAGACGCGACACCAGTCCGATTTGTCCGCCGGCTTCCACGCGGATTCCGCGAATGTCTTCTCGGGCATGGTCTGCCGATCATCGGGACGAACAAGCCTCACCGCGGTGATCAGGCGGTTTTCCTCCGTGGATGTGGTCAGGCCCAGTTCGGCGATCGCCGCCCGGCCGGACTTCTCGTTAATGACCAGCTGGTGGGCGACATCCTCCGCCCAGGTCAGGGCATCGTCAGAGACGAGGATCTCGCGCCGGACCTTGAGCGAGAAGGTCACAAGCGCTGTCTCGGCCCCTGTCGACACATCGGTCCGGATCGTTTCCTGGTCCGTGACCTCAAGCGCCTCGGCCTCGATGTCCTCCAGGCCCCTGTCCAGATCACCCGAGGCGGCGGCGCGTTCGAGTATGCCCGACAGGATGCGGTCGAAGTCCGCGAACAGGGCATTCTGGTCGGCGATGCGCAGCGCCAGCAGCCGGTTGAGGAAGGTATGGATCGGCGGCAGGTCGTCGGAAGGTTTGAGCCCGCCGTCGTCATCGAGCAGCCTCAGGCTCGTCCTGGCCATGAAGGTCTCGAGTGTCATCGAGTCCAGCTCTCCGAAGGCGAGCGCGCCGTAGAAAACCAGTAAGGCGCGGCGCGCCCAAGGGCTTTCCAGATTGTCCTCGGCCCGGAAGAGGCCCGCACCGGCGGTGCGTCGCTCCCCGCGCGTGAGCGCGCCCAAGGAGTCCAGGCGTCGGGCGATCGTCGAGGTGAACCGCTTCTCGCCCTGAATGTCGGTGGTGACCGGGCGGAACAGCGGCGCTGATGCCTGGTGGGTGCGGTGACTGCGGCCCAAGCCCTGGATGGCGGCGTCGGCCCGCCAGCCCGGCTCGACCAGATAGTGCACCCGCCGTTGCTGGTTCGGAGCCGCCAGATCGGCATGGTAGCTGCGCCCGGTGCCGCCAGCGTCAGAGAAGATCAGCACCCGCTTGCGACCGGACATAAAGGCGTCGGTCTCGGCCCGGGCCGCCGAGGCGCCGCGTCGCTCCACCAACCGACGCCCGTCGCGCACCGCCACCCGGCGTGACCGGCCGGTGATCTCGGCGACGGCGTCCGTGCCGAAAGCCTCCAGCAGGGCGTCGAGCACGCCCGGAACGGCGGGCAGGCAGGCCATCCGCTCGATCAGGGCCTCACGCAGGACGAGCGCCTCCTGGCTGACGGCGGGCCGCCCCTCATCCATGACCGGGACCATGGTCACATTGCCGTCGTCATCCTCGATCGCCTCCATCAGATGGGTGGGGAAGGCTTCGCGCAGATAGTCGAGGACATATTCGCGCGGGGTCAGATCGATCGAGAGGTTATTCCACTCCTCAGGCGGAATGGACGACAGCCGGCGCTCCATGACCGCCTCATTGGTCGAGACGATCTGAACGACGGCCGATCGCTCCGAAGCCAGGTCGTCGCGGATGGAGGCGATCAGGCTGGGTGCCTTCAGCCCGGCCAGAAGATGGCCGAAAAACCTCAGCTTGGCGCCCTCGAAGGTGGAATGGACCGCAGACGCCTCCTGGCCACTCTTGGGCTTGCCGTCCTCATCGTTCAGGCCCGTGGCCTTCAGGGCCTCGGTGAGGTTGGCGTGGATCAGCTGGAAAGCATCCGCCCAGGCGTCCCAGATGCCGATGTCGTCCGGCGTCAGCGGGTGAACGAGCGGGTCGTATTCGACACCCTCGAACGACAGGCTGCGCGCCACATAGAGCCCCAGCGCCTTGAGCTCGCGCGCGACCAGTTCCATGGCCGCGACCCCACCCCGATCCATGGCATCGAGGAAGTCGGCACGCGACATAAACGGCGCCTCCGGCCCGCCCCAGAGGCCAAGCCGCGCGGCATAGGCGAGGTTCTCCGCCGTCGTCGCGCCGGTCGCGGACACATAGAGGATCCGCGCGTTCGGCAGCCGGTTCTGCAACGCAAGACCCGCCATGCCCTGGAGCGAGGCCTTCCTGGTTCCGCGCGCGCCCTTGGGGGGCACAGCGGACCTGTTAGAACCAGGTCCGGATGCCAACCACCAGCCGGGTCTCCTCGGCGCTGCGACCCTCGGCTTCGAGGAAGTCCCGCGTATCGCCGAAACGTCGTGTCCATTCCACGCCGATATAGGGCGCGAACTCCTTGCGGATTTCGTAGCGAACACGGACCCCCAGCTGGAGCGACGACAATCCGGAGCCGATTGAAAGCTCGGGAATATCCTCCGCCGACAGGACCACTTCGGCGCGCGGTTGCACGATCCATTTCTGGGTGATCCGCTGGTCGTATTCGGCCTCGGCCCTGGCCGTCAGTTCGCCCTTGGTCGACAGGAAGGCGGCCGCATCGACCTCGAACCAATAGGGCGCCAAACCCTGGATGCCGAGCACAAGATCGGTGCGGTCCCCCTCGGGCCGATAGGTCTGGCGAACCCCAGTCTGAACGTCGAAGAAGGGCCGGATAGCGCGGCTATAGAGCGCCTGGACCTCGGCCTCCTCGACGCCGTCGCCGAAGGCGCCTTCTCCCTCGGATTTCCACCAGAACCGGTTGATGTCGCCACCGCTCCAGCCCTGGGCGTCCCACGCATATCCGCTCTCGCCGTCAGCGAAGGTCGTTTCGAGCTGATCAATGATGACCGCGGTGGTGCGCACATCGCCATTCTCCACACGCAGTTGTTCCCGAGCCGCAGCCATCTCGGCGGGATCGAACAACAGATCGGCTGCGTGGGGCGGTCCGCTGACCGCCCCTGCTGGGGCGAACGCCTGCGCAGGTCTTCCCGGGTTGTTCGCACTGGTCGGCACGTCAGGCGGCATCGCCATGCCCGACATGTCATGGCCTGCGGGCATCGCCGACATATCGTGCCCGGCCGGCATCGAGCCCATCGCGGACATGTCGTGACCCGCAGGCATCGCTGGAGCGGGTTGAGCCTGGCCCATCGTCGACATGTCGTGTCCGGCTGGCATCGATCCCATAGCGGACATGTCATGGCTCGCCGGCATCGCCGGAGTGGGCTGGGCCTGTCCCATCGTCGACATGTCGTGACCTGCGGGCGCAGCCGAAGCGGGCTGAGCCGGGCTCATCGTAGACATGTCGTGACCGGCCGGCATCGAGCCCATGGCGGACATGTCGTGGCCTGCGGACCCAGCCGGAGCGGGCTGGGTCGAACCCATCGTTGACATGTCGTGACCGGCGGGCATCGGACCCATGGCGGACATATCATGACCGGCCGGCGCCGCCCGTGCGGGCTGAGCCTGCCTCATCGTCGACATATCGTGGCCAGCGGGCATGGAGCCCATGGCGGACATATCATGACCTGCCGGCGCAGCCGGAGCGGGCTGAGCCGGGCTCATCGTCGACATATCGTGTCCGGCGGGCATCGGACCCATGACGGACAAATCATGACCGGCCGTAGCCGCCTGTGCGGGCTGAGCCTGGCCCATCGTCGACATATCGTGGCCAGCGGGCATGGAGCCCATGGCGGACATATCATGACCTGCCAGCGCAGCCGGAGCGGGCTGAGCCGGGCTCATCGTCGACATGTCGTGACCTGCGGGCGCAGCCGCAGCGGGCTGAGCCTGGCCCATCGTCGCCATATCATGGCCTGCGTGGGGGTCGACCGCGACCGGCGGCGACTGCTCCGGCACGGAGCCGGCTGGACACACCGGCGCGCCAGGCGTCCCGATACGGGCCGCATCCGCCGTCGGCGAACCGCGGCGCACACAACCGGCAGGAAGAACGGGTGCAGCCTGCGCGGCCGCGGGCGTCGTTCCGTGGCCCGCATGACTTTGCGCGAACACAGGGCCGGCCGAGGCGGCCAGGAGCAATGGGATAAGGCTAATGGATCCGCGGATCATGACGAGGCCCCTTCCATCGGGCGGACGGTGACGACGTTGAACATGCCTGCGTGCATGTGCATCAGCATGTGACAGTGGAAGGCCCAGTCGCCGGGGTTATCCGCCGTGAGATCGAAACTGACCTTGCCTCCCGGCGGCACATTCACCGTGTGCTTCAGCGGCTGGTGACCCGCGGGACCGCCGGTCACCAGTTCGAAGAAGTGGCCGTGCAGGTGGATGGGGTGGGCCATCATACTGTCGTTCACGAGGGTGACACGCACCCTCTCGTTCAACTCGAACCGGAAAGGCTCGACGCCTTCGCTGAACTTGCGACCGTCGAAGCTCCACATGAACCGTTCCATATTGCCGGTCAGGTGGATTTCCATGGCGCGGCTCGGCGCACGCTGATCGCGGTTCGGCGACAAGGCGACCAGGTCGGTATAGACGAGCACGCGGTGATCGACGTTCTCCAGGCCCATCGGGCGCTCGCCGAGCCGGTTGGTCGGAGACATGGCGACCGCATCGACGCCGACACCCACCTCCATGTTGGGAGGCGCATTTTCCGGGTCGCGCATATTCATCCCGGCCATCGACATGCCCGCCATGGCGCCGGCGGCCGGCGCCGGGCTCGCGCCGTGGTCCATGCCCGCCATCGGCGTCTGGGGAGTCATCTCGGCCATGGAGCCGTGGTCCATACCGGCCATCGCCTGGCCGCCCATCGCGCCGTGGTCCATTCCGCTCATCGGCTGCCCGCCCATCGCCCCATGATCCATGCCGCCCATTCCCATGTCCTTCATGGTCAGATTGGGCACTTCGCGGAGCGGAGGGACCTCCGCCGTCATGCCCAGGCGGGGCGCGAGGGTCGCCACCCCCATACCCGAACGGTCGATCGCCTCGGACACGATGGTGTAGGCTCGATCTTCGGTGGGGCGGACGATGACGTCATAGGTCTCCGCCACCGAGATCTGAAACTCATCGGTCTCTACGGGACGGACGTTCTCGCCATCGGCCTGAACCACAGTCATCGCCAGGCCGGGAATGCGGATGTTGAAGATCGACATCGCCGAAGCGTTGATGATGCGAAGCCTGACACGCTCCCCCGGCCGGAACAGACCGGTCCAGTTCTCCTGCGGCCCATGGCCGTTGACCAGATAGGTGTAGGTGGAGCCGTTGACGTCGAGGATGTCGCGCGGGTCCATGCGCATCTGCCCCCACATCCGACGCTCTTCCAGGCTCATCCTGTCGCTGCCGTCCAACAGGCCCGCAAGCGTGGTGCGTTGCCGATTGAAATAGCCCGGGCTCTTCTTGAGCTTCTCGAGGATTTCGTGGGGATGAATGAAGCTCCAGTCCGAGAGGACCAGGACGTGTTCGCGATCGTAGCCGATCGGATCGACCCCCGCCGGATCGATGACGATCGGACCGTAATGGCCCATGGCCTCCTGAAGGCCGGAGTGGCTGTGATACCAGAAGGTGCCCGACTGCCGCACGGGGAACTCGTAGACGAAGGTCTCGCGCGGCCGGATGCCGGGAAAGCTGATCCCGGGCACACCGTCCATCTGGAAGGGCAGCAGGATGCCATGCCAGTGAATCGAGGTGTCCTCGTCCAGACCGTTGGTCACGGACAGCCGGACGTTCTGGCCTTCGCGCAGACGCAGCACGGGCGCCGGCAGGACGCCGTTGATCGTGGTCGCCATCGCGGTGCGGCCGTTCAGGGTGAACGGCGTCTGCCCGACGGTCAGGGCGATGTCGGGTCCGCTCAGGGTCGGAAGGTCCGAACGCAGGCCGGGTGATCCGGTCTGCGCCCAGGCAGGCATCAGCCCCTGAAGGCTCAACAGGCCGCCTCCGGCGACGGCCCCGCGCAGCAGCGCCCGGCGATCGAGTTTCATGGGATACTCCTCAAAGTCATGCGGCCGTCTCGCTCTTCAGCGAGGACCTCTAGGGGTTTACGCAGGCGGCGCTCCCCGCCCTCGCGACAGGCTGACGCAGGACCGCGGAAAACGGGTCGGAGCGCCCTACCGGGGCTTACGGTCGCGCGAGCAGCGCCTTCATCTGGGCGATCTCACGCTCTTGGCCCTGAACGATCTCGTTACACAGACCCCGAACCTCGGGATCCTTCAACGAAGCCTGCCGACACATGAGGATGGCGCCGGAATGGTGCGGGATCATCGAGCGCAGGAACTCCCTGTCCCCCACCCCGGCCTGGGTCCGCATGCCGATGAAGCTGAGCGCGAATACGAGCGCCGCGACCCCGCCGATCAGGACATTCGTGCGCTTCGAGGGATACATCGAGCGCATGAAAACCAACATGAGGATCGCCATCGGCGAAACCATCATCAGGGTCATGTAGACGTTGTTGAGGTTGAGGTAGAAATGATCGAGCGACGCGATCATCGTGTACATCACCAGATACATGATGATGAAATCGAGGGTCAGTTCGATCGCAAACGAACGGTAGCTCCCCTTCATGGGAGCCATGCCCTTCATGTCGTGAGTGTCCTGCATCGGCTGCATGTCAAAATCCTCCGCCGACGATCCATCGGCATGGTCCGGGTTTCCGGCGTGATCCGTCCGGGCCGCCGCCTGAACCTCGTAATCCTGCGTTACGGCGACGGTTCCGACCCGATTAAATAAACCCGGAACCGCGTTCGGACAGCGAGGGGGACTGCGCCAAAATGCGTAATGAAGCCGCTTGCGCGCCTCTTTCGAGGACGCGCCGGCTCGGATCAAAGCTTTATGGCCCGTAGACGGAGCGCATTGCCGATCACGCTGACCGAAGACAAGGCCATGGCCAGGGCCGCCAGCGCCGGCGACAGCAATAGACCGAAGGCGGGATAGAGCAGTCCCGCCGCGATCGGAATGCCGAGCGCATTGTACCCGAACGCGAAGAGGAGGTTCTGGCGTATGTTCCCCATCACCGCTTTCGACAGTCTTCGCGCCCGGACGATGCCCTGAAGGTCACCGCCCAAAAGCGTGACGCCGGCGCTTTCGATGGCCACGTCGGATCCCGCGCCCATGGCCACGCCAACGTCGGCGGCGGCCAGGGCCGGAGCGTCGTTGACGCCGTCCCCGGCCATAGCGACGATCCGCCCTTCAGCGCGCAGTCGCTCGACGACCGCCGCCTTGTCCTGCGGCAAGACCTCGGCCTGGACCTCGTCGATGCCCAGTTTGCGAGCCACGGCCTCGGCGGTCGTGCGGTTGTCGCCCGTCATCATGACCAGGCGCAGGCCCGCCGCTTTAAGCGCCCGGATGGCCTCGGGCGTGGTCGCCTTGATCGGGTCGGCGATGCCGAGGACGCCTGCGGCCTTGCCGTCAACGGCTGCGAAGATCGCCGTGGCGCCGTCGCGTCGCAGCGTCTCGGCTTCAGCTTCCAGCGCCGAGACCTCGACACCGATTTCGCCCAGGTAACGGGCGTTGCCGAGGGCCACGCGCCGCCCGTCGACGACCCCTGAAACCCCGCGTCCGACCGGGCTGTCGAACTCGCTGGCTTCGGAGAGGACAAGTTTGCGTTCAGTCGCGGCCCGGACGATGGCGTCGGCCAGGGGATGTTCGCTGCCGCGTTCAAGGCTGGCCGACAACCGCAGCAGTTCGACCTCGTCGAACCCGGTCGCGAGCCGGACAGCGGTCACGGAGGGACGCCCCTCAGTCAGGGTGCCTGTCTTGTCCAGGACCAGGGTATCGACCTTTTCGAAACGCTCGAGCGCCTCGGCGTTCTTGATCAGGACGCCGGCGTGGGCGCCGCGACCGACGCCCACCATGATGGAAATCGGGGTGGCCAACCCCAGTGCACAGGGACAGGCGATGATCAAAACCGAAACCGCCGCGACGAGGGCATAGGACAGCCGGGGCTCCGGACCGATCAATCCCCAGATCAAGGCCGCGAGGAGGGCGATCGCGATCACGGCGGGAACAAACCAGCCCGACACCGTATCGGCCAGCCGCTGGATCGGCGCGCGGCTGCGCTGGGCCTGGGCCACCATCTGGACGATTCGCGACAGGAGCGTGTCCGCGCCGACCTTGTCGGCCCGCATCACGAAAGACCCGGTCTTGTTGAGCGAGCCGCCGACGACGTTCGATCCGATCTCCTTCGTCACCGGCATGGACTCGCCGGTCACCATCGACTCGTCGATGGACACCCGCCCGTCCAGCACCTCCCCGTCGACGGGCACCTGTTCGCCCGGCCTGACGCGCAACCGGTCGCCGACGATGACCAGATCGAGCGTGATATCCTCGTCGGTTCCATCGTCCCGCACCCGCCTGGCCGTCTTGGGTGTCAGATCCAGCAAGGCGCGGATGGCGCCGGACGTCTGTTCTCGCGCGCGCAACTCCAGAATCTGGCCGACCAGGACGAGGACGGTGATGACCGCCGCCGCCTCGAAATAGACCGGCGCGCTTCCATCCATGCGCAGGAAGGCGGGCGGGAAAAGAGCGGGGAGGAAGACTGCGACCACGCTGTAGACCCAGGCCACGCCGACGCCCATGGCGATCAGGGTGAACATGTTCAGACGGCGCGTGCGCAGCGAGGTCCAGCCGCGCTGGAAGAACGGCCAGCCCGCCCACAGAACGACGGGCGTGGCCAGGGCGAACTGGATCCAGTTCGACGTCTGGCCCGGAATACGCATCGCCAGGCCGGTCAGATGCCCGCCCATCTCCAGCGCGAATACCGGCACGGTCAGCACGAGACCGATCCAGAAGCGGCGCGTGAAATCGATCAGCTCATGGTTTGGGGGTGCGACGGCGGTGACGGTTTCGGGCTCCAGCGCCATGCCGCAGATGGGACAGGACCCGGGGCCCGGCTGCCGGATCTCCGGATGCATCGGGCAGGTGTAGATCGCGCCGGGGATTTCCGCCGGGGGCGTCCGCTTCTCATCAAGATATCGACCGGGTTCAGCGACGAACTTGGTGAGGCATCCCGCAGAACAGAAGGAATAATCGGCCCCGTCGTGATGGGCATGATGCGCCGTCGTCGCCGGATCGACGGACATGCCGCAGACCGGGTCGATCACGGTTCCTGCGTCATCGGGCGCTTTCGCCGTCGAACAGCGACTGTGATCGTGCGGATGAGAAGGCGAGGACATGACAGGCTCCTTGAAGGGCTGAATGCTAGTTATACCCTATGGGGGTATGCGACAAGGTCCGGGTCACGCTATATCCAGCCTATTGGATCGGAGGCCCGGATGCAGGCAGAGACAAAGCCCAAGGTGTTGAACCGCCTGAACCGCATCGAAGGGCAGGTGCGCGGCATCGTGCGGATGGTCGAGGACGAGCGCTATTGCGTCGATGTGCTCACCCAGCTCCAAGCTGTGCGGGCCGCTCTGTTGCGTGTCGAGAGCGAGGTGCTGAAAGATCACCTTGACCACTGTGTGATGGGAGCCATGACCGGCGACGATCCTGCGGATCGGAAGGCCAAGGCGACAGAGTTGATCGCGCTTCTCGGCCGGGCGTCCCGATAGGATCGCTCGCCCTTGCGCCGATCCGCCAAGGGCTCCCACGTCAGAACGGCGCCTTCCCCGATCGGCGTGAGGGATGTCCGTTCCGCGCGCGTAGTCCATTGGACAGGCAGAGAGTCCTGTACGGGGCGGGGCTCGCAAATGACATCCGTATCGCCGACCCGCGAGGGCTATCCCGCCGATCTTCGCGCGCTGACCAGCCTGAGGGCTTTTCTGGCTCTGGGCGTGGTCCTGTTCCATTACCAACTCCAGTGGGACCCCGCCCTGGGCTTCAGTCCGATCATTGAACGCAGCCGTCTCGCCGTCGACGCCTTCTTCATGCTGTCGGGCTTCATCCTGGCCCATGTCTACGGTCCGTCCTTCGCGGCAGGGACCTTCAGCTACAGGCGCTTCATCTTCGCGCGCCTGGCGCGGCTCTATCCGCTTCATTTGACCGTCTTGCTGGGTGTGCTGGTCATGGTGCTGGGCGCGTTGGCGTTCGGCGTCCGCTATGACCCGTCGACCTTCACCGTCAGGGGCTTCTTCGAGACCCTGTTTCTGGTTCAGGCATGGTTTCCCAGCGCGGTGGGCCAAAACTGGAGCGGCCCGGCCTGGTCGCTCTCCGCCGAGTGGTTCGCCTATCTGCTTTTCCCGGCATTCGCCTTCCTGGCCGTGAAGTTCGGGCGCAGACCATGGGCATTGGTGATCGTCAGCCTGATCGCCTACGTCCTTATCGACGCCGTTTACCGGACGTTTTTCGGAAAGGTCCTGCCGCGCGCGGAGGACGACATGGGCATCCTGCGGATCGTTCCCGCCTTCCTGCTCGGCATGGCGCTTCACGGACTGGGGCGCGGCCTGACCTGGTCCCGCGCCACGGTCGTCTGCCTGGCTCTCGGGTCGACGATCCTGCTCCTGACCGCCATGCAGATGTCGCTGGACGACCGGATCATCGTCGCCCTGGCCGCGCCGGTCGTCTTCAGTTGGTCCATGCTGGGCAAGAGCCATTGCGAGGGCGTCCTGGCGTCACCGCCCCTGGTGTTCGCGGGCGAAGTGTCCTTCGCCCTGTACCTGGTTCACATGCCGGTCATCGTGGCCTGGAAAGGCGTGATCGCCGAAATGCGCGGCATCGACAGCGCGTTCAGGATCACACCCCTGGAACTGGTCGGCCTGTTCGTGGCGACGTGCGCGCTCGCCATCGCTCTCCACCTTCTGGTCGAAAAGCCGGGCCGGCTGTGGATTCGCGAGCGCAGCGCACGCTGGTCATAAGGCGAACGGATAGCCCGATCACCAAGGAAACCCCGGACGGGACGCAGCGTCGCACCGCTGGGCTTTGGGTCGCCAAGCCGTTGAGTCTCATCCATCGTCTCGTCGCCCCGTGACGAACTGGAGAACACGCCGATGAGAATCCGAACCTCCCGACGATCCCTGATGCTGGGTCTTTCCGTGGTCGTCCTTAACGGCGGGGCCGCCCAAGCCGCACCGGCCAAGCGCCTGACAGCCTACAAGACCCCATGGTGTGGCTGCTGCGGCGGATGGGTCACTCACATGCGGCAGGCGGGGTGGACGGTCGAGGTCGTCGAGCTTGAAGATCTGGCGCCCATCAGACGTCGTCACGGTATCCCGGACACCATGGCGTCCTGCCATACCGCCGTGGTGGGCTCATACGCGATCGAAGGTCACGTCCCGTCGGCGATGTCGATCGTCTGCTGCGCGAACGCCCGGCCGCCCGCGCGCTCAGCGCACCCGGGATGCCGGCCGGTTCGCCGGGCATGGAAGCCGCCGGGCGCGAGCCCTATACGACCCTGCTCGTCCTGCACGACGGTTCGACGCGCCCCTTCGGCCGTCACAACGGCGCCTGAGGCGAAGCGGCTTATAGATCGCGGGCTCCGGCCCTTACGCCTTTTCCCCTCTCGGGGCGAAACGGGCGACGAGATCGTAGGCTTCCCCGGGGAAGGTCAGTCGAACGTGGGTAATGGGGTCGTCTCCCCGCCATGTCCGCCTTTCGAGCGACAGGCAGGCGACCGAAGGTTCGATCAGGAGCAGTTTGGCCGATGCCTTGGACGTATTGATCGCGCTGATCTTGTGCTCGGCTTCGGTCCAGGGAACGAACCCCAGAAGCCACGTTCCCGGCGGGGTCCGGGTGAAATCGACCGCTTCTGCGGCCGGTACGGCGCTCAGACTGATCAACCGTTCCTCGATCGCGAAGGGACGCCCGCTCGCCCGGTGAAGACACTGCAAGGTGAGGATTCGGCCTGAGACGGCAAGCTCCAGGCTCTTGTTGTCTCGCCGGCTCGCCGTGCGGATCTTGCGAGACAGAAGTTCGTATCCGTAGGGCTCGCCTCGCCCCGTGATCTCCGCCTGGATGTCGGGGATATCCAGCACCGCCGAATGGATGCGCGGACGGGCGACGAACGACCCCGCCCGTCGTCGACGAACGATCAGGCCGTTGTCGGCCAGAGGCGTCAGCGCCTTGTTCACCGTCATCCTGGAACAGCCATATTGGGCCATCAGTTCGTGTTCGAATGGAATGCGGTGACCCGGCGCCCAATCCCCTGACAGAATCCGTTCCGCGATCTCGGAGCGGATGCGTTTGTGCAGGGTGGTGTCAGCGCCGCCGGTCATGCGTTCCCAAGGTCCAGAATCCTCGACAGCACGCGAGCATACCGCCGGGTTGTTTCGGCTTGCGCCACATGACGGCCATTCCTCACGACTTGTCCACCCCGCCGCCAGACGGCGTCCACCCGGCGGTCACGCGAGGCGAAGATCCATTGATCGAGGCGGACGTCTCCGAACACCCTTTCGTCCGCGCCTGACTCGTTGGCCAAGGCGACGAGATCGGCGACCTGGTCGACCGCCAGCCCGTGACTGATCGAATCCCCGGCCGCCTGCGCGCCGCCGGCGAGCGCCGCACGGAACATCGCGCCGCCCGTCGAACCGCCCGCTTCATCAGCCATTACGTTGCGCGATCGTTCGCCCAATCTTTGGGAATATTCGAGCATCCGCAGTTCCTGCGCCGCGTCGATCAGGACGTTGGAATCCGACCCTACGCCCCAGAGGCCCCCCGCCGCCAAATAAGCCGCAGCCGGGAATATTCCATCGCCCAGATTGGCCTCCGTGATCGGGCAAAGACCGGCGACCGCGCCGCTGTTGGCCAGTCGCCGGGTCTCCGAGGCGGACATGTGGGTGGCGTGAACCAGACACCACCGGCGATCGACCTCGACCGTGTCGAACAACAGATCGACCGGCCGGGCGCCCGACCAGACCAGGCAGTCGTCCACCTCGCGGACCTGTTCGGCGATGTGGATATGCACGGGGCCGCGCGTCATGCCGCAGACAACGCCGAGTTCCTCGCGGGTCACCGCCCTTAGACTGTGGGGCGCGACGCCGATGACACTGTCAGGCAGGATCGAGATCGCCCTTTCACTGGCTTGCATCAGACGGTGGAAGCCATTCAGATCATTGACGAACCGCCGCTGCGGCTCTGCAGGCGCCGCGCCACCGAACCCCGAATGGGCGTAGAAGACCGGCAGCAACGTCAGGGCGATGCCGGTCTCCGCCGCCGCCGCCGCGATCGCCTCAGCCATCTCCCCGACATTGTCATACGGCCGACCGTCGAGGTCGTGATGCAGATAGTGGAACTCGGCGACGCGCGTGAAGCCCCCTTCAAGCATTTCGGCGAAGGCCATGGCGGCGATAGCGGCCAGCTCGTCGGGACGCAGCCGATCGACGAAGCGGTACATGGTCTCACGCCAGGTCCAGAAGCTGTCGCGCGATGGTCCCCGCGCTTCGGCCAGCCCCGCCATACCGCGCTGGAACGCATGGCTATGTAGATTGGACAGTCCGGGAACGCCGGTCACATGGATGTGGTCGCCGGGTTCGGCCACGACCCCGGTCAGAATCACATCGATCAAGCCATTGCGAAGTCCGATACGGACGGACTGCGCCCATCCCGTGTCGAGTAGGGCGTGCTCGAACCAAAGCCAGGTCTCTGGCGATGCGGCGTTCTGGGCGTCGACTGTCACTGGACAATCCTCATCGGTCTGCAATATGTCTATACAATACCGGGGCGGTCGGCTAGCGATTCCTGTGAGATGTTGGATGGCGGACCATGGAATGTGATCGCGTCTGGACCAATGCACGGCTGGCGACGGTCGCGCCCGACGCTTCTGGTCTCGGGATCGTCGAGAATGGGGTCATCGCCGCCCGTGACGGGTTCATCGTCCACGTCGGCGCTGCCTCCGAAGCACCTTCGTTTGATCCCGCCGAGATCATCGACTGCGGGGGCCGGTGGATCACCCCCGGCCTGATCGATCCGCACACCCATCTGGTTTACGGCGGCGACCGCGCCCACGAGTTCGAAGTCAGGCTGGCCGGCGCCACCTATGAGGAGATCGCGCGCGCGGGCGGCGGCATCGCCTCGACGGTCGCGGCGACACGCGCGCTCGACGAGGCCGGTCTGATCGCCACGGCCTTGCCCAGGCTCGACGCCCTGATCGCCGAGGGCGCGACCACCGTCGAGATCAAGTCCGGCTATGGCCTGTCGCTTCAACACGAGCGGCTGTCGCTTCAAGCGGCGCGGCGGCTGGGCGAACTTCGCCCCGTGTCGATCCGCACGACCTTCCTCGGCGCTCACGCCCTGCCCCCCGAGTTCGCGGGCCAGGCCGACGCCTATATCGACCTCATCTGCCGCGAGATGATCCCTGCGCTCGCCGCCGAAGGCCTGATCGATGCGGTTGATGCGTTCTGCGAAGGTATCGGCTTCACCCCCGCCCAGACGCGCCGGGTGTTCGAAACGGCCAAGGCGCACGGCCTGCCCGTCAAACTCCATGCCGAGCAGTTGTCGAACCAGCACGGCGCGGCGCTCGCCGCCGAATTCGGCGCCCTGTCGGCCGACCATCTCGAATATCTGGATGACGCCGGGATCGCCGCTATGGCCCAGGCGGCCGTCGTCGCCACCCTGCTGCCCGGCGCCTATTATTTCATGCGCGAGACCCGCCTGCCGCCGATCGAGGCCTTGAGGACGGCAGGCGTTCCGATGGCTCTGGCCACCGATTGTAATCCCGGCACCTCGCCGCTGACCTCCCTGTTGCTGACGATGAACATGGCCGCGATCCTGTTTCGGATGACGGTCGACGAATGTCTGGCCGGCGTCACCCGCGAGGCCGCCCGCGCCTTGGGCCAACTCGACGAGATCGGCACGCTTGAGGTCGGCAAACGCTGCGACCTCGCCGTCTGGGACATCGAGCGGCCCGCCGACCTTGTCTACCGCATGGGGTTCAATCCGCTCCATGTCCGTGTCTGGAGAGGTCAATGACCGAAACGATTACTCTGAAGCCGGGCGAGGTCAGCCTGTCCGAGTGGCGCGCTGTCTATCTGGGCGCGGGGGCCGTCCTGCACGCGAGCGCCGCCGAGCCGATCCGGGCCAGCGCCGCAGCGGTCGAGCGCATCCTGGCGCGCGGCGAGCCAGTCTACGGGATCAACACCGGTTTCGGAAAACTGGCCTGCGTCCGCATCGAGGCGGGCGACCTGGCCACGCTTCAGCGCAACATCGTCCTGTCCCATGCGGCCGGCATAGGAGACCCGTCGCCAACGCCGGTGATCCGCCTGATGATGGCCCTGAAACTGGCCAGCCTCGCCCAAGGCGCGTCCGGCGTGCAGCCAGAGACGGTCGCTTTGCTGGAGGCGCTGATCGTCCGCAACCTGACGCCGATCATTCCGTGCCAGGGATCGGTTGGCGCATCCGGCGACCTGGCGCCTCTGGCCCATATGGCCGCCGCCATGATCGGGGTGGGCCAGATCGAGGCTGGGGGCGTCCGTCGTCCTGCCGCCGAGGCGCTCGCCGAGGCGGGGCTGGAGCCCCTGACGTTGGGGCCGAAAGAGGGCCTGGCCTTGCTTAACGGCACCCAGTTCTCGACCGCGAATGCGCTCGCCGCCGTGTTCGGTGCCGAGACCTTGTTCCAGAGCGCGCTCGTCTCCGGCGCCCTGTCCACGGAAGCGGCCAAGGGATCGGACACCCCGTTCGATCCGCGCATCCACGTCCTGCGCCGTCACGCCGGTCAGATCGAGACGGCGGCGGCGCTGCGATCCCTCATGGGCGGCTCGGACATCCGGGCGTCCCACGCCGTCGACGACGAACGAGTCCAGGATCCCTATTGCCTGCGTTGCCAGCCCCAGGTGATGGGCGCGGTGCTCGACGTGCTGCGACAAGCCGCCACCACCCTGTCGATCGAGGCCAACTGCGTCAGCGACAATCCGCTGATCTTCTGGGACACGGACGAAGCCCTGTCCGGCGGCAATTTCCACGCCGAACCCGTCGCGTTCGCCGCCGACATGATCGCGCTCACCATCTGCGAGATCGGCTCCCTGTCGGAGCGGCGGATCGCGATGCTGGTGGACCCGGCATTGTCCGGCCTGCCCGCATTCCTGACCGCGCGGCCGGGGCTGAACTCGGGTTTCATGATCCCCCAGGTGACCGCCGCTGCGCTCGTCTCGGAGAACAAGCAGAAGGCCTATCCGGCCAGCGTCGATTCCATCCCGACCTCCGCCAATCAGGAGGACCATGTCTCAATGGCCGCCCACGGCGCGAGGCGGCTTCTGGCGATGGTCGAATCGGCCAACGCCGTCGTCGGCATTGAACTTCTGGCTGCGGCCCAAGGCTGCGACTTCCATCGCCCACTGGGGTCGAGCACCGCGTTGGAAGCTGTCCGCAGCCTGATCCGCGAGGGCGTCCCGCATCTCGACGAAGACCGCCATTTCCATCCCGACATCGAGGCCGCCCTCTCCTTGGTACGGTCCGGCGCGGCGGTCGAGGCGGCCGGCGTCGCGCTTCCCGGGATCTGCTGATGGACTGGCTTGAAATCCATCGTGGAACCGCACCCCTGATCATCAGCCTCCCGCACACCGGCTCGGATATTCCGGACGAACTCGTGGGCGAATTTGTCTCGCCCTGGCTGGCGACGAAGGACGCTGACTGGTGGGTCGATAAGCTTTACGCCTTCGCGACCGATCTCGGCGCGACCACGGTGCGAACCCGGCTGAGTCGGAGCGTCATCGACGTGAACCGCGACCCTTCGGGCGCCTCTCTGTATCCCGGTCAGTTTACCACGGGCCTGTGCCCACGGGAGACATTCGACGGGGAGCCGCTGTACAAGATCGCAGGTCCGGATGCGCATGAGATCGAGCGGCGCCGCCAATCCTATTTCGAGCCCTACCATGTCGCTCTGCGCGATGAGATCGCCCGCATCTGCCGCCAGCATGATCGCATCGTCGTCTACGACGCCCACGCTATCCGATCGATGGTTCCCAACCTGTTCAACGGCGAACTGCCCAATCTAAACATCGGCACCAACGATGACCTCTCGTGCGATCCGGCCCTGACCCGCGCGGTCGAAGCCGCCTGCGACGCCGGGGCGTTCACCCGCGTCACCAACGGCCGATTCCGGGGCGGCTGGATTACGCGACACTATGGCAGGCCCGAGATCGGGATTCACGCCGTCCAGATGGAGCTGGCCTGTCGCGGCTATATGGACGACCCGGCCAAAGCGCCGGACCCCACGACATGGCCCTCAGCCTATGACCCTCAACAGGCTGAGCCCCTACGCGCCACCTTGCAGGCCGTCCTGACGGCCTGCCTGACCTTTGCTGAAACTCCGAGCCCGTCATGAACCGCAACGACCCCACCCGCGTCATCCGCAGCCCCCGCGGCCCCGAGCGCACCTGCAAGAGCTGGCTGACCGAGGCGGCGCTGCGGATGCTGATGAACAACCTCGATCCGGATGTCGCCGAACGGCCCGAGGAACTGGTCGTCTATGGCGGTATCGGTCGCGCCGCCCGCGACTGGAAGAGTTTCGACACCATCGTCGAGACCCTGCGCAGGCTCGAGGACGACGAGACCCTGCTGATCCAGTCGGGCAAGCCGGTCGGGGTGTTCCGCACCCACGCCGACGCCCCGCGCGTCCTGCTGGCCAACTCCAACCTCGTGCCCCACTGGGCGACCTGGGAGCATTTCAACGAACTCGATCGCAAGGGCCTGGCCATGTACGGCCAGATGACGGCCGGGTCGTGGATCTACATCGGGGCGCAGGGCATCGTTCAGGGCACCTATGAGACCTTCGTCGAGATGGGTCGCCAGCACTACGACGGCGACCTGTCGGGCCGCTGGCTGCTGACGGCGGGTCTTGGCGGCATGGGCGGAGCCCAGCCCCTGGCGGCGGTGATGGCGGGGGCGTCGTGCCTCGCCATCGAGTGTGACCCGAGCCGGATCGCCATGCGTCTGCGGACCGGCTATCTCGATCAATCGACCGAGGACCTCGACGAGGCGCTGGCGCTGATCAAGGCAGCCTGCGAAGCGAAGACTCCGATCTCGGTTGGATTGCTTGGCAACGCGGCCGAGCTTCTGCCCGAACTGTTCCGGCGCGGCGTCCGGCCTGACCTGCTGACCGACCAGACGTCCGCGCATGACCCGATCAACGGCTATCTGCCCAAGGGCTGGACCGTGGATCGCTGGAACGCCATGCGCGCCCAGGCGCCCGATCAGGTCGAACAGGCGGCGCGCGCCTCCATGGCTGAACACGTCCAATCGATGCTCGATTTTCAGGCGGCTGGGGTGCCCACCGTCGACTACGGCAACAACATCCGCCAGATGGCCAAGGAGGCCGGCGTCGCGAACGCCTTCGACTTCCCCGGCTTCGTCCCCGCTTATATCCGCCCGCTGTTCTGCCGGGGCATCGGCCCGTTTCGCTGGGTGGCCCTGTCCGGCGATCCCGAGGACATCGCCAGGACCGACGCCAAGGTGAAGGAACTGATCCCCGACAATCCTCACCTGCACAACTGGCTCGACATGGCGGCCGAGAAGATCAAGTTCCAGGGACTTCCCGCCCGCATCTGCTGGGTCGGACTGGGCGACCGTGACCGGCTCGGTCTCGCCTTCAACGAAATGGTGGCCTCGGGCGAGCTGAAGGGCCCGATCGTCATCGGTCGCGACCATCTTGATTCCGGCTCAGTCGCTTCGCCCAACCGCGAGACCGAGGCCATGCGCGACGGCTCGGACGCGGTGTCGGACTGGCCGCTATTGAACGCCTTGCTCAGCACGGCATCAGGCGCGACCTGGGTGTCGCTGCACCATGGCGGCGGGGTCGGGATGGGCTTTTCCCAGCACGCCGGAATGGTGATCGTCGCCGACGGGACCGAGGCGGCGGCCAGGCGGATCGCGCGCGTGCTGTGGAACGACCCGGCGACCGGAGTCATGCGCCATGCCGACGCCGGCTACGACATCGCCCTGAACACCGCCCGCGAGAAAGGGCTCGACCTGCCCGGCGTTCTCGGATGATCACCACGGTCCTTCCCGCATCGGAACGGACCGCCACACCTTGGAAGAACGGGGGCGGCGTCACCCGCGAGGTCGCGGTGTGGCCCCCGGGCGCCGGCCTCGACGATTTCGACTGGCGCGTCAGCATGGCGGAGGTCAGGGAGCCGGGCGCCTTCTCCCTCTTCCCCGGCGTCGAACGCTGCCTGACGGTGATCGAGGGCGGACTGCGCCTTACCTTCGGCGGAGGGCACGCCGTGTCGATAAACGCACGCTCCGAGCCGTCAATCTTTCCGGGCGATCGGGCCTGTCACGGCCTGCCTGTCGGGGGGCCGGTGGTGGACCTCAATGTGATGGTTCGTCGAGGCCGTTTTCGCTCGCAGGTCGAGCGGCTGTCAAACGCCCGATGGCGCCCCATTGGTGACGTCGCACTCCTGATTGCGCTCGAACCCCTCAGTGTCATCGAGGAGACCAGGTCAGACCAAAGGACCACCTTGGGGGCCCTCGACGGACTGATCTGCGGCTTCGCCCCTGCGGCTCCAACGCTTCAGGTCGGCGGCCGCGCTCTCGGCGTGTCGATATCGGCCCTGTGATACTTGGCGAATCCTCGCTTACCGACGACGGGAGGCGATGGCGGTGCGCGCCCGGGCGACAGGCTCCGTGACATAGCTGAAATCGGAGGGACGGAAGGCGCGGAACAGCAGGATCAGCCCGCTGATCGCCAGCCAGAGGATTCCCGTGGCGACGGTGATGATCAGAGGGTGGTTGAAGCTTTCGCGCTTGGTGTAATCCATGATGTGGATCATCCAGAACACGTCCCAGAGCCTCCAGGTGTCGGTGCGTCGCTCCAATACCTCTCCGGTCGCCTCGGAAAGCAGAAGGGTTGTCTTCTCAGGATCGGCGAACTCCACCCGCCACAAGGGCAGCGGCAGTTTGCGCGTTTCGACGTCGCCTTCGGTGACCCTTCGCACGGAGGCGACAGCCTGGGCGCCGCTGAAGGCGGCTGTC
Source organism: Brevundimonas sp. GW821-FHT10E09 (assembly GCF_058809375.1). Lineage (NCBI taxonomy): Bacteria > Pseudomonadati > Pseudomonadota > Alphaproteobacteria > Caulobacterales > Caulobacteraceae > Brevundimonas > Brevundimonas sp. GW821-FHT10E09. Next base: position 192,351 of record NZ_JBXASO010000002.1, read on the forward strand.
GCCAGCGCGGACGCCCGGCCGGCGTCGATGGCGAGGGGCGCGCCTGTTACGGCGTCGATCAACCGGACGCCGGTGGGCGTCGCCGCCTGGTAGACATAGGCTGAGCCCAGCGGTTTCAAGCGAAGACTGGTGATCGGCTGGCCGATCCTCTCGGCCACCTGGCCCAGCGGCAGAACGGCGCCAGGAATGACGACGGCGGCGGGTTCACGCACCGAGGTCGCGCCCGAGACCTTGTCGGTGTCAAGCAGCGCCATCATGGCCCCGCTGAAGCTCCAGAGGATGAACTGGAGGCCCAGGATGAGGCCGACCCATTTGTGGAGTGTGCGGATCAGGAACATCGGTGCGGCCTCACGCTTTGGCCGGACGCGCGCGGCGCCGACGACGGAAACTGTAGAAGAGAAGCCAGGCCCCGGTGAGAGAGGTGATGAAGGCCATCCAGGTCGCGATGCGCAACAGGATGTTGTTCACATTGTCCCGGGTCTCGTAGTCCATGATGTGCAGCATCCAGACGAAGTCGAACGTCCGCCAGAGGTCGTGGCGCTTGGCCATCAGTTCCCCGGTCTGGGGCGAGATGTAGAGGGTCGGCTTCCACGCTCCTTCGTACTGCACGCGCCACAAGGGCGCGGGCCGGCCGCGCAACTCCCCGGGCGCTTCGCTGAGGAGCTCGGCGTCTACGATTTCGCCTTGCTCGGCGAAATGCGCGTTGGCGCGCGCCCGAACGGCGGCCTCGCCCAGCGGCGATAGCTGCGTGCCGGTCTGCGCATCGACCAGTCGAGACCCGCCGGACCCGCCAATGATATAGACCGGGCGCCCCAACTGGGTTTCGAGCCTGACGGTTTCGGCGCCCGCCGCGAGCGCGCTTGGCTCGACCAGCGAAGCGAGGTTCAACGGCGTGGCCGGGATAGGCCGCACGAGACGGTCGCCGTGGATAATGTCGATATGGACGGCCGTCATGTAGAGGCCGCCCGCCGTCCAGAACACGGCCTGGATGGCGAGCAAAAGGCCGAGCCACTTGTGGGATGTTCTGGCAAGGGCCGGCAATCGCATGGGCGGTCTCTCGATAAGCTAGGTCGCAAAACGCACCCGCCGGGCGGCTGGAAGCCACCCGGCGGGCACAAGACTTAGTTGAAGCGGTAGGTCAGACGGACATAGCCGCGGCGACCCAGGAGATCATAGGTCATCGTGTCGGTGTTGCCGTCTGTCCAGCTCTTGATGAACGGAGCCTTCTTGTCGAACAGGTTATCGACGCCGAAGGCGATATCGGCGCTTTCTCCCAGGCGATAGGCGAACTGCGCATTGTGATAGAAGACATTCGGCGAGGTGTAGCCGATGTCCGTCGGTGCGGCGTTGAAGTCGGTCGCTTCCCCGATCATCTGCACCGAATAGGCGCCCGTCCAACGCGCGTCTGTCACCGAGACGCTGGCCAGCGAACGCCAGTGCGGATAGCCGCCGTTGCCACCGCCGATATGGCCGGCGAATTCGATGGGGGCCCCGCCCTGGAACGGCGTGATCGTGTACTCGTCGAGATAGGTTGTGTTCCAGTCGAGGCTGACCTGACGGTCCCAGAGGTCAAAGGCGTAGCGCAACCCGATATCGACGCCCGTCATCTGTTCCTCACCCGCGTTGGAGGGTTGAGCCGACAGATAGTTGACCTCGCCCGTTAGGGTGCTGCGAGTGAAGTTCGTCGGGCCGCAGAATGGATGGCTCAGTCCGACCGAGGCGTAGCAGACCGCCAGGCGGGTCGACCCCGGGATGGAGCGGATCGCATCGGTGATCTTTATGTCGAAATAGTCGACGGTCATCGACAGGCCTGACAGCTGCGAGGGTTGCCAGACCAGGCCGAGCGTGAGGGTTTCGGTCGATTCCGGTTGAAGAGCGGAGTTGCCTCCCACCGTCGTCAGAATAGAGTTGCCCAGTTGCACATAGTTCGCCGGCACGCCGGAAGCTCGACAGTTGGCGACCAGGGTGGCGTTGGCGCTGGTGGAATAGCGGCTGCACGGATCGGTCGTCGTCAGATTGCCCTCGGCGACACCGCCGAACAGTTCCGGAACGCTCGGGATACGGAAGCCCGTGCCGAAGGTCGCCCGCAACCGAAGGTCGTTGATGACCGTCCAGTTGAGACCCAGCTTGTAGGTCGTGTTGTCGCCGAACAGGTTGTAGTCCGAATAGCGAACGGCGGCGTCCAGATCGAGCGCTTGGATGAAGGGCAAGTCCGCTAGCAGAGGTGCGGACAGCTCCAGATAGGCTTCCTTGGCGGTGACGCTGCCCGCAATGGGCGACTGCTGGTTGGTGTTGGCGATGCCGAGCACCGTCAGCGCATCCGGATTCCGGTAGCCTTCCTCCTCACGGTAGACGAGGCCTGCGGCCATGGCGAGAGGGCCGGCGGGAAGCTGCAGCACCGTGCCGGTCACGTCGGCGGTGACGCTGCGCTGCTCGTTGCCGCCGGTGTCGCGAGAGGTGAACAGGATATAGTTGAGGACCTGGGGACTGATGTCTCCGAAGCCGAGGTAGTCGCCGCAGGGAATGGCCGCGCCGGCGGCGGAACTGCAAACCGCCGTGTTGAGCGTGTTGCGAACCCTCTCCAGGTTGGCGACGTTGGTGCTGCCGTCGACACCGGTGCTACGTCCCCAGTTGGCGGCGACTTCCCAGCTCCAGTCGCCCATGAAGTCGCCCCGCGCGCCTCCTACGAAACGATAGGTGTCCGTCTCCTGGAAGAACTGGCGCGGGCCGGGTTCCAGAAGTCGGCGCTGGATGAGCGTGATGTTCTGACCCGTCGGATTCGTCGGGTTCGTGGCGGGGATGGCCAGGTTTCGCAGCGTTCCGGGCGAGGCCACCTGATTACTCTTGCGATGGGTGAAGAAGGCTTCTCCGAACAGGGTGACGTTGTCGGTCAACCGGTAGTCGGCAAGGAAGGCCGTGCTGAACCGTTCGATCGGGGAGACCGCGTTCAGATAAGAGTTGGAGTTGAAGTTGTGCTTGGCGGCGTCATACGGCTCGTAGAAATTCCCGTTTCCGCCCGGCGTCTGGTTGAAGTTGATCTGCTGACCGTTTGGCAATACGGCCCGCCCGCCGATCGTCGAGGCGCTCGATACGCAGACCAGCTGACCGCCAACTTCGCCGAGTCCGCAAGCGGCGCGATCAGCCAGATTGACCGCTTCGGTTTGCTGATAAGACAGGCCGGCGACGACCCGACCCCGGTCGCTGTGGATTCCCCAGAGCAGGTCTAGAGTGTAGTCTTGGCCATCGCCCTCGTCTGTGATGCCGTACTTGCCGGAGAGCTTGAGGCCTTCGAAGTCGTTGGCTGTGATAATGTTGACCACGCCTGCGACCGCGTCGGCGCCGTAGATCGCCGAGGCACCGTCCTTTAGGACGTCGATACGCTGAATGATCGCGGTGGGGATCATATTCAGGTCGGGTGCGCTGTTGGCGCCGGTACCCCCATTGACCACGCGACGGCCGTTGATGAGCGTCAGAGTTCGGTTGATGCCGAGGCCGCGGAGATTAACCTGTGCGGTGCCGTAGCCGTTGCCGGTCCAATAGGCGTTGGTCTGCCCCCCGGCGTTGCCTGCAGAGGCCGGCAAGCGCTGCAGTAGGTTCTCGAGATTCGTGATCCCGGTGTTGGCGATCTGCTCTTCGGTGATCACCGTGGCGGGGCCGACGCCGCTGATGTCCGCCCGTTTAATGCGGGTCCCTGTCACGACGACTTCATCGATATTGGTGGTCGCATCCTGGGCCGAGGCGGCCGCAGCACCCAGGGTCGAGGTGATGACCGCACCTGCGAACAAAAGCCTCTTTCTCATACGGTTCATCGTGGTTCCCCTTGCCGGTTCAGCTCCCGATAGCCGTCCCTGTGCGGACAAAGCTCCGACCCTCACTACGTCGAGTCAAGACATGTATAGACATATTAAGAGGTCAGAAGTTCTCTTCGCCTTGCTAAAAGGAAGCAAATACGATAAAATAATTGCTCGGAAAGACGATAATGCGCAATAAAACTCCCGCCTTATCGGAACCAAGGGTTGGACGTGGCTTTTTCAAGGCGTGGCCAAACTTGTTCGCAAAAGCGATGGTGCAGCGCAAAAGCCACAGAGCTCAAGACGTTGGCGTTGAACATAGCTTTACGCAGGGCGACGCCCGGCCCCTCCAAAAAAGTCGGCTGTCGCGATCATTTTTATCAAGGGCAATTTTAGCGCACCGGCGAGGTTCCGGATCACTCTCACGGAAGGGCGGTTCAAATTCGCAGAACGCCTATCTTGAGGCCACCGTCTCGGGCTAAGCCTTGCTTTCTCACGTCAGAGGGCCACAGCACCCTGATGAGTGAAATCGGAGACCTGGACGAAGGCGACCGTGTCGCTAGGCTCAACAGGGATTGTTTCTGCGTCACCCTGGACCAGACCAGCTTGATGGCGGCCGTCAGCGCGGAAGCCGACAATGCGGAGCTCGTCGGTGCGCTTCTCGCTTCGACGCCCAACCTGTTCTCGGGCGGACCCGTCTTCATATCGGCGGTCGACCTCAGGGCAATGCTCGACGTCGTCGCCGCCATCGAAGCCGCAGCGACGATCCCGGCGTATCAAGACGGGGTTCTGCGCTGGGCGCCGGCGATCGCTCGCCCGGACTTCGGCCCGCGCGGAGTTTTCATGGGCTATGATTTTCACTTGGGCGGGGACGGCCCCAAACTTATCGAGGTGAATACGAACGCCGGGGGCGCATTCCTGAACGCCTTGTTCGCTCGCGCCCAGGGCGCATGCTGCCGGGAGGCCCGTGAAGCCACGGGCTCCAGCCCGTCCGTCGCGTTTGAAACCGCTGCCTGGCGAATGTTCCTGCACGAATGGTCTCTGCAGGGACGGTCCGGACAGCCGCGCACGGTCGCTATCGTTGATGACGCCCCCAAGGATCAGTTTCTGTTCCCGGAGTTTCTGCTGGCGCAGGGTGTCCTAGAGCGGCACGGTGTGAAGGCCTGGATCGTTGATCCCTCCGAACTCCGCATGCGCGAGGGTCGCTTGGAGCATGACGGCCAAGTTGTGGATCTTGTCTACAACCGCCTGGTGGATTTCGCCCTCGACGCCGCCGGGCACGAAGCCTTGCGCCAGGCCTATCTCGACGACGCCGTCGTGCTGACCCCTAACCCCCGCAATCACGCTCTGTTCGCCGACAAGCGGAATCTCAGCCTGTTGTCGGACGCGGTCATGGTCGCCGGTTGGGGGCTCGCGACCCACCACCAGCGCAGCCTTTCGGCGATCCCGCGGACACGCCTGGTGACAGCCGAAAACGCGGAGGAACTCTGGGCGGAACGCAACCGGCATTTCTTTAAGCCGGCCGGAGGTCATGGCGGGAAAGCCGTTTATCGGGGCGACAAGATCACAAGGCGGGTATGGGCGGACATCCAGCTCGGCGGCTACATCGCCCAGGAACTCGCCAAGCCCAGTGAACGTCTGGTCAAGGTCGACGGCGAAATTCAATCCCTGAAGCTGGACGTCCGGCTCTATACCTACGAGGGCGCAGCCTTGGCGAACGCGGCGCGTCTCTATCAGGGCCAGACCACAAATTTCAGAACCCCGGGCGGCGGCTTTGCTCCGCTCTTCGTCGTTTAGGCCCAAGCTCTTCGGGATCAGGGTACTTCAGTCATCGAATCTCGCGCTGGCCCAAAGTAGCGCGAGCGTCAGAGCTCAGGGCAGGGTGCCGAGAGCAGCCATTTCAACCCGAGCGCAAGGCGAAGTTGGTGACGGCCATCGGATCTGATCGCACCCCGCGACGGTCTAGGCAGGAACGCAGCAGCCCCACCAGGGAGGCAACAGTGCCGCGCCTTCACGCGAGGCGAGGCTCGAGTTCGACAAACGAGACGGCATGCTTTTTCAGGGCGCTTCACCCGATTTCACTGCAATCCACTCCGGCCCAAGCAGGCAGACACGGGAAACCAAGGGGCATTTGGTAGCGGTGTGGTAGCGGCAGGGAAAAAGGAGGGAGGCGATCCCGAAGGACCGCCTCTGCCTAACCTCTTGATAGCCTTAGCTATCTCGACTGGAGCGGGCGAAGAGATTCGAACTCTCGACCCCAACCTTGGCAAGGTTGTGCTCTACCACTGAGCTACGCCCGCACTCCGTAGGAGCTAGGTGCGCTCCCCGTCGAGGAGGGGGCGTATAGCGGAGGGTTGCGGCAGGCCGCAACCCCTTTTTTTGGGCTATCGCACTTCGTGCTGCTTGAGCCCAATTTCTCGGACCGTTTCAGCACCCCACACGCCCTTGGCGCTCAAGCAGCGAGCTTCGTCATTCCCGCGAAGGCGGGAACGCGTCGCGAGCGTAGCGCCCCCCGCGCCTCAGCGCGGCGCCAGTCTGATAGCCCCGTCCAGGCGGATGCACTCGCCGTTGATATAGACGTTGCGCGCCAGCTCCAGCACCAGGGAGGCGTAGTCGGCGGGCGTGCCCAGGCGGCTGGGGAAGGGGATGGCGGCGGCCAGGGCGTCCTGGATCTTCTGGTCCATCCCGGCCATCATCGGCGTCCACATGATGCCGGGCAGGATGGTGTTGCAGCGCACCCCTTCCTGGGCCAGATCCCGCGCGATCGGCAGGGTCATGGCGTAGACCCCGCCCTTGGACGCCGAATAGGCCGCCTGGCCGATCTGGCCGTCCTGGGCCGCCACCGACGCCGTATTGACGATCAGGCCGCGCTCGCCGTCCGCCATCGGCTCCAGCGTCACCATGCCCGCCGCCGACTGCGACAGGACGCGGAAGGTGCCGAACAGATTGACCCGCACGGTGCGTTCGAACTGGGCCATGTCGTGGGCCTTGATCTCGCCGGTGTCCTTCTTGCGCGAGACGGTCTTCATTCCGGTGGCGATGCCGGCGCAGTTGACGGTCAGCCGCTCCTGGCCGTGGGCGGCGCGGGCCTTGGCGAAGGCGGCGGCGACCGAGGCGTCGTCGGTGACGTCCACTTGGCAGAAGACGCCGCCGATCTCGGCCGCGATGGCCTCGCCCTTCTCGGCGTTCAGGTCGAACAGGGCGACCTTGGCCCCGGTGGCGGCGATGGCGCGCGCCGTGCCTTCGCCCAGACCCGAGGCGCCGCCCGTGACCACGGCGGAAATGGTGCTGTCGAGTTTCATCCCGGTCATTCCTATGTTGTACTGAACCTGAGTTTCGTTTGAGGATTTAGCGGCCATGAGCGCCAAAGCCAAACCCGTCGACGCCCTGGACCCGCGAAAGGCCCTCGTGCCCTCTGTCGTCAAGGTCAACGAGGTGCGCATCGCCAAGGGCTTCTGGCCCAAGATCCAGCGCACGGCCGCCCGCATCCCCTTCGCAGATCAGGCCCTGGCCGCCTGGTACGCCGCGCGCGACCCGGCGACGCCCTTGCCGGCCAAGGGCATGATCTTCGCCGGCCTGGCCTATTTCATCATGCCGATCGACGCGATCCCCGACCTGTTCGCCGGCATCGGCTATACCGACGACGCGGCCGTGATCGCCGCCCTAATCGCCACCCTGGGCGCCAACATCAAACGCCGCCACCGCGACCAGGCCGAGGACGCGGTTCAGCGGCTGAAGGGGAAATAGTCCAACCCCTCTCCCCTTGCGGGAGAGGAGACCGCGCACGGCGGCGCAGCCGTCGTCCTGGCGCGGTCGGGCGAAGGGTCGCGCCGGCCTCGCCGTTTCGCACAAACCCCTCATCCGGCCCTTCGGGCCACCTTTTCCCGCAAGGGGAGAAGGTGGCTCAATCCCCCACCGTCACAACGATCTTGCCCAGAGCCTGACGGTCGCCCAGCGCCTTGATCGCCTCCCCGGCCTTCTCCAGCGGGAAGGTCTGCGACACGCGCGGCCGGATCTTGCCTTCGGCGTACATCTGCATCAGCTCGGTCATGTTGGCGGCGTGCCCCTTCGGATCACGCGCCACGGCCGCGCCCCAGAAGACCCCGATCACAGACACCGACTTCAGCAGGGTCAGGTTCAGCGGCAGGGACGGGATTCCCGCCGGGAAGCCGACCACCAGATAGCGCCCGTTCCAGTCCATGGCCCGCAGCGCCGGATCGGCGTAGTCGCCGCCCACCGCGTCATAGACCACGTCGGCCCCGTCTCGCCCCGTCGCCAGTTTGAACTCGCCCGACAGTTCCTTCTGCGCCGCCCTGTCCATCGGCCCGGTTGGATAGATCAGGCCGTTGTCGGCCCCCAGGTCCAAAGCGAACTGGACCTTGTCATTGGTCGAGGCGGCGGCCACGACCCGCGCCCCCATGGCCTTGCCCAGTTCGACCGCGGCGGCGCCCACGCCCCCGGCCGCCCCCAACACCAGCAGGGTCTCTCCGGCCTTCAGCTGCGCCCGGTCCTTGAGCGCATAATAGCTGGTGCCATAGGTCATGATCAGGGCCGCCGCCTCTTCGAAGCTCATGGCCTCTGGAATGGGAATGACCGTCTCGACCCGCACCGCCAGCCGCTCCACCAGCCCGCCCCAGCCGGGCACGGCGATGACCCGGTCGCCCTTGGCCACGCCCTTGACGCCCTCGCCCACCGCCTCGACCACGCCAGCGACCTCGGCGCCGGGCGAGAACGGCCGTTCGGGACGGAACTGGTATTTGTCCTCGATGATCAGCGTGTCGGGATAGTTGATCCCCACGGCCTTGACCTCGATCACCACCTCGCCCGCCTTGGGCGTGGGATCGAGCACGTCTTCCACCACCAGGGTTTCGGGACCGCCAGGAGCCTTGGACAAGACAGCGCGCATTATTCCTCCTTGGCCTAGCGCGCTTCGCACGACTTGAGGCCGTTGGTTTATTGGACAAGCCGACATGGCGCGGCCTTCATCCCAACGCTAAAGAGCGCCACGCCCGATTGAAAGAGGCGACAGAAACAGGCTCAGGAAGACGACATGACCGCCCTCATCCTCCATGGCGGCGCCGGCGCCCGGCGCGAACGCAACTATGACGCCGAGGTCGCGCACATGCGCCAGGTGGTCGAGGCCATGAAGGCGCGGCTGGACGTGGGCGACAGCGCCCTGGACGTCGCCGTGGCGGCCGTGACCATGCTCGAGGATTCCGGCCTCTATGTCGCCGGCAAGGGCGCCTCTCCCAATCTGGCCGGCGCCTATGAGCTGGACGCCAGCCTGATGGACGGATCGACCAAGCGCGCCGGGTCGGTCGCCGCCCTGCAAGGCTTCCGCAACCCCGTCGTCGCCGCCCGCGCCGTCATGGACCGCACGCCCCACGTCATGCTGGTCGGCGAGGGCGCGGCCCTGTTCGCGCACGATCAGGGGCTGGAGCCCATCGTCGACGAGGCCGCCTGGTACACCGGCGCCGGCCAGGGCGAGGACAATCATCCGCCCGGAACCCTAAGCCACGGCACGGTCGGCGCCTGCGTGCTGGACAGCCGGGGCCGCCTCGCCGCCGCCACCTCGACCGCCGGGGTCTTCGGCAAGATGCCGGGCCGCGTCGGCGACACCCCCATCCCCGCCGCCGGAACCTGGGCCGACGGCCACGCCGCGACCTCCTGCACCGGCCAGGGCGAATATTTCATCCGCGTCGCCGCCGCCGCCCAGGTCGCCTGGCGCGTCGCCGCCGGCCAGACCCTGGCCGCCGCCACCCAGGCCGTGATCGACGAGATCGGCGGGATGGGGGGCGACGGCGGAATGATCGCCCTCGACGCCGCCGGAAACATCGCCTGCCCTTTCAACAGCCAGGGCATGAAGCGCGCCTGGCTGACGTCCGCCGGCGATATCGGCGTCGAGGTGTTCGGACGCTGAAGATTACAGCTCTGTAAGGTGCGTTGCGGGCAATCGCTGATACGGTCCAGCCGCCCGGCGTTCCGGGCCTTGGAGAGCCGCATGAAATTCCGCCTGTCCCTTACCGTCGCCGCCTCGGCCCTGCTGCTGGGGCTGGCCGCCCCCGCCTTCGCCGCCCCGGCCCCCGCGCCCGCCGCTGTCCAAGCCGCCCAGGGCGTGGTCGTGCCGCCGCTTGGCTTCGCCAAGCGCGTGCTGCCGAACGGGCTTGAGGTCTATACGGCGCGCGACGCCGACACCTCGAACGTGACGGTCCAGGTCTGGTACAAGGTGGGGTCCAAGGACGATCCCGCCGGCCGCTCGGGCTTCGCCCACCTGTTCGAACACCTGATGTTCAAGGCGACGAAGAACCTGCCGCCCGAGACCTTCGACCGGCTGACCGAGGACGTGGGCGGGTCGAACAACGCCTTCACCGCCGACGACACCACCGCCTATTTCGAGACCGTCCCCGCCAACCACCTGCAGCGGATGCTGTTCGCCGAGGCCGAGCGGATGGGCTCCCTGGTCGTGGACGAGCCGACCTTCGTCGCCGAGCGCGACGTGGTGAAGGAGGAATACCGCCAGCGCATTCTGGCCAATCCCTACGGCCGGCTGTTCGGCCTGTTCGTGCCCGAGACCCTGTATCAGGAGAGCCCCTATCGCCGCGCCGGCATCGGCTCGATCGAGGAGCTCGAGGCCTCGTCCCTGGACGACGTGCTGCGCTTCCACGCCACCTATTACCGGCCCGACAACGCCTATCTGATCGTGGCGGGCAATTTCGACCAGGCCCAGTTGGACCGCTGGATCGACCAGTATTTCGCCCCGCTGAAGAACCCGACCACGCCGCTGCCGGCCAATAATGTCGTCGAGCCCGAGCCGACCGGCCCGCGCGACGCCACCTATTATGCGCCCAACGTGCCCCTGCCCACCGCTGTCGTCGGCTGGCCGACGGTCAAGTACGCCGACGCCGATCGCGCCGCCCTGACCGTGCTGGACGGCATCCTGTCCACCGGCGAGTCGAGCCGCCTGTACCGGTCGCTGGTCTATGATCAGCAGATCGCCGCCCAGATCGGCTCGACCCCCGACTTCGCCCAACAGGCCGGCAATCTGACCGCCCTGGCCATCATGGCCCAGGGCCATACGGCCGAAGAGGGCGTGGCCGCCCTGAACGCCGAGATCGCCAAGCTGCGCGACGCCCCCGTCACCGCCGCCGAACTGACCGAGGCCAAGAACGAGATCGTCGCCGACGCCCTGCGCAGCCGCGAGACGGTGGACGACCGCGCCACGGCGCTGGGTTTCGCCCTGATCAACACCGGAGACGCCGCGGCCGCCGACCGCGAGATCGCCCAGATCCAGGCCGTCACGGTCGCCGACATCCAGCGCGTGGCGCGCAAATATCTGACGCCGCAGCGCCAGGCGACGATCCGCTACCTGGCCGCCGACGAGCAGAACCCGCCCTCGGTTCAGAAGATGAACGTCGACGCCCCGGTCAAGGTCGCCGACCTGGCGCCGGCCGGAACCCCCGCCGTCCTGCTGCCCGAGGCCCAGCGCACGCCCCTGCCGCAGCCCGGCGCCGAAGTGGCCCCGGTCACGCCCAGCGTCGCCGACTTCCGTCTCGACAACGGCCTGCGCGTCCTGGTCGCCCCGACCGACGGCCTGCCGCTGGTGTCGGCCCGTCTCAGCTTCGACGCCGGCTCGGCCGACGATCCGGCGGGCAAGGCCGGGATCGCCGCCATGACCGCCGCCCTGCTGACCCAGGGCACCAAGACCAGGACGGCGCCCGAGATCGCGACCCAGATCGAACAACTGGGCGCCTCGGTCGGCGCCGGCGCCGGCGTGGACTTCACCAATGTCTACGCCAACGCCCCGGCCAACGCCTTCCCGGCGACGGTCGCCCTGATGGCCGATCTGGTGAAGAACCCGGTCTTCGCCGCCGAGGAGCTTGAGCGTCAGCAGGCCCAGGCCCTGGACGGCCTGCGCGTCGCGCTCAGCCAGCCGAGCTCCATCGCCAGCATGACCGTGGGCCGCGTCATCTATGGCGACGCCCCCTATGGCGCGACGCTCACGCCACAGACGGTGCCGGCCATCACCCCCGCCGACGTCGCCGCCTTCCACGCCGCCCGCTATCGGCCGTCGGACGCCACCCTGGTCTTCTCGGGCGACATCACCCCCGCCGCCGCCCGCGCCCTGGCGCAACAGGCGTTCGGCGACTGGCGCCCGGCCGGGACGGCGCCCGCCGGCGCCGCCAATCCCGCAGGTCAGGCCCTGGCCCCGCGCATCGTGGTGGTGAACCAGCCGGGCGCCGGTCAGGCCGCCGTCACCGCCGCCATCCGCGGCGTGTCGCGCACCGACGCCGACTATTTCCCGCTGACGGTGGGCAACACCCTGCTGGGCGGCGGCTTCTCGTCGCGGCTGAACCAGGAAATCCGCATCAAGCGCGGCCTGTCCTACGGCGCCGGATCCTCGCTGGGCGTCCGCGCCGACGCGGGTCTCTTCACCGCCTCAGCCCAGACCAAGAACGAGACCGCCGACGAGGTCGCCGACCTGATCCTGGCCGAGATCGCCAAACTGGGCGCCGAAACCCCGACCCAGACCGACCTGGCCCCGCGCCGGGCCACCCTGATCGGCGGCTTCGGCCGCTCGCTGGAGACGGTCGACGGCCTGGGCGCCCTGGTCGCCAACCTGGCCCTGTACGACCTGCCGATGAGCGATCTGGCCGACTACGCCGGCCGCGTCCGCGCCGTGACGCCGGAACAGGTCCAGGCCGCCTTCGCCGACCACCTGCCGGTCAATCGCGCCAGCCTGGTGATCGTCGGCGACGGTTCGCTGTTCCTCGACGCCCTGCGCGCCAAACACCCGAACCTGGAGGTCATCGAGGCCGGGGACCTGAACCTGAACAGCGGCGCGCTGAAATAAAGGCGGCCATCTAGACCCCGTCATCCTCGGGCTTGTCCCGAGGATGACGGGTTAACGGCCCGCCTCAAACCGACAGACACACCACCTGCGCCACGCGCAGGTCCCGCCGCAGGGCATCCGCCACCCGGCCATAGTTGTCGATGGTCACCGGCTCGCCCAGCGCCACCTCGTCCGCGCGCTGTTCGCCGCGAATGGCGGGAGCGAAGGATTCCGGCGCCGTGGTGTAGATTCGCCCCCGGCGCGGGGCCTCGGCGATAGTGACCCCCAGGACGCGGCCGCGTCCATCCATCACCGGCGCGCCCGACAGACCCGACAGGGTGCCCTCCAGTCCGTCGGTGCGTCCGACCTCGGCCCAGGCCAGGACCGGCTCGTCACGGGCGCCGCGCCCGAACACCTTCAGGGTCTCGCGACCCAGCAGGCGCGAGGTCACCTCGCCGGCCCGCCCTTGGGGGAAGCCGGGATGAAAGGCGCGCTGGCCCTTGCGCAGCGGCGTCTGGGCGGCGACCGGCAGGGCGGGCGGGCCGCCGTCGGTAATGAGCAGCGCCACGTCGGCGCGGGGCGCCAGGCGCACGTCGGCGGCCACGGCCCGGCCGCCGCCGATCACCAGGGCCGGGCGACGACAGCCCTCGACCACATGGCGGGCGGTGATCCAGCGGCCGCGCCCGGCGATGGAAAAGGCGGTGCCGGAGCGGGGCCTGAACGGCGTGTCCGGCGCGTCCAGGGTGACGGCCGCATCGAAGGGGGTGACGGGTCCCAGCAGGGCGCCCTCGATCTCGTCCGGCGGCGGCGGCGCGGGCGGAGCGTCGGCGTTCTCGCGCCGGCCCAGCGACACGGCCAGCAGCACGCCCGCGACCGCGCTGTAGATGGCCCAGTCCGGCAGGCGGGGGAATTGCATGGGTCAGCCCGCCGATCAGCCGGTCAGGGCGGCGGACAGGATCACGGCCGTGGCGAGCTTGGCCCCCACCAGGACCACGGCGGCCGAGACCTCGCCGTCCTTGATCCGCTGCGGCAGGCCGTGCAGCATCAGGTCCACGACCCGGAAGGCCAGCAGTTGCAGCACCAGGGTCGCCACCCCCCAGATGGTGATGTCCCGAACCGAGGTCGAGACCGACAGGGACACCGCCAGCGGAATGGCCAGACCAACCAATATCCCGGCGAAGGCCACGGCGGCGGCCGGATTGCCCTCGCGGATCAGGGCGATCTCCTTCCACGGCGTCAGCATGGCGTAGATCGCCGCCCCCGCTGCGAGCAGCAGCAGGGTGACGGCCAGGTGCATGACCATGACCGGAAAGCCCGAGGCGAAAGCCTGCACCTCGGCGCTGGACAGAACGTCGGACAGTGATGGGTCCATATCCACACGCCTTGCCCGATTGCCGCCCCAATCCGCAAGCGCGGCGAAGCAACACCTTGTGACGAAAGATTACAGACCGTCGTCCTTCGGCGTGTTCGCTCGCGCCTTGGCCAGGGCCGCGCTCTCGCGTTTCAGCGGCTTGGCGACCGGGCAGACCTCCTGGACATAGCCGTTCAGGGTGTTGGTCAGTTGGTCGGGCGCCAGGCTGTAGTGAACGTACTGGCCCTTCTTTTCGCTGGTCACCAGACCCGCGACCTCCAGCACCGACAGATGCTGGGACACCGCCGGCTTGGAGATCTCGAACTTGGCCGCGATCTCGCCAGCGGTCAGGTCCGCGTGGGCAAGATAGGCTAGGATTTTGCGACGGACGGGACTGGAAAGGGCTTCGAACACGCGTTGCATAGGGCGGTATTTAAGCGATTTGCTAACCGCTTGCCAGTGACTCATTTCGGTGTTTAAGTGATTACCTAACTACCTACCGGGAGGCGCGACATGCACCACCATGATCCCTGCGCCGTGAACAGCCTGGTCGCGACACCCGGCTGCAGCCCGACCGAGGGTCGGGTGGTCTGGGACCCGCTTCATTCGCTGTGGAACGGCGGCATGCTCGCGGCCACCCTGATCTTCGGCGCCATGACCTTCAGCCTGGCCGCTGTCGCGGCCTTCGTGGTCACGACGGGGGCGACCCTGCTGCTGGGCCATTCGGTCGGATTCCATCGCCGGCTGATCCACGGCAGCTTCGAATGCCCGCTGTGGCTCGAGCGGGTTTTGGTCTGGTTCGGGACCTTGGTCGGCATGAGCGGTCCCTTCTGGATGATCCGCAGCCACGACATGCGCGACTGGGCCCAGCGCCAGACCGCCTGCCACGACTATCTGGCCCACCGGCGGCCTATGGCGGTCGACGCCTGGTGGCAGATGCACTGCCGGCTGGTGCTGGAACGACCGCCGCGTTTCGATCTGGGCCGGATCGGCTGCGATCCCTTCTATCGGTTCCTGGAACGGACCTGGATGCTGCAACAGCTTCCTGTCGCAGCGGCGCTGTGGCTGATGGGCGGCTGGGGCTTCGTGGTCTGGGGCGTCTGCGCCCGGGTCTCGGCCAGCGTCATCGGCCATTGGTTCGTCGGCCATCTGGCCCACCGTCGAGGCCCGCAGACTTGGCTGGTGCGCGAGGCGGGCGTCCAGGCCCATGACGTGCCCTGGGCCGCCATCCCGACCATGGGGGAGGCCTGGCACAACAACCACCACGCCTATCCGGGCTCGGCGAAGATCGGCCTCTATCCCGGCCAGAGCGACTGGGGGTTCCGGTTCATCCAGTTGCTGGAACGGCTGGGTCTGGCCTGGGACGTGCGGACGCCGGCGACGATGACGGAGCGGGCGGCTCAGTTAGGGCGAGCTTCGGCATGAACCGCGAGCGCATTCCCTTCGACCATCTGTTTCGCGCCTTAATCTTCGGAGCGGTCGCGGGCGGAGCCAGCTTTTCGGGTCAACTCGTTTTTTTGGCCATGTGGGATCAGCTTTCAGCAACGGACTATCCGACACACCTCTTCGCTTGGCTGATTGGGATAATCCTCGTCTTCAGCGTGGCTACGCCCGTCTTTCTCATCGGCATCGTGATGGTGGGCTGGCCAGCCTGGGCCATGACGCACAGAATGGGGCTGCGCTCGCCTTTGGTCGGGGCCGTGATTGGCGCGCCCAGCGCGAGTCTGGCCCAGTGGATTCTCTGGCCTATCGTTCCGCCATACCTGCTCATTTTTCCCGGCGCGGCCGCAGGCTATGTCGCTTGGTGGATGGTCTACAATCGTCCGTTCAGGCCGCTTCCGCCCCCGCCGCCTGCTCCGCCTTCCTGAGCGCGCTCGCCCGCACCTTCTCGCTCTCGGACTTCAGCTGGCCGCAGGCGGCCAGGATGTCGCGGCCGCGCGGCGTGCGGATGGGGCTGGCGTAGCCGGCCTTGTTCAGGATGGCGGCGAAACGCTCGATCGTCTTCCAGTCCGAGCATTCGTATTCGACGCCCGGCCAGGGGTTGAACGGAATCAGGTTGATCTTGGCCGGAATGCCCTCGATCAGCTTCAGCAAGGCCCGCGCCTCTTCGGGACTGTCGTTGACGCCCTTCAGCATGACGTATTCGAACGTCACCCGCCGCGCGTTCGACAGGCCCGGATAGGCCCGGATGCCCGCCATCAGCTGGTCCAGCGGATATTTCTTGTTCAGCGGCACCAGGACATCGCGCAGGGCGTCGTTGGTGGCGTGCAGGCTGATGGCCAGCATGGCCGCCGTGCGCGTGCCAAGGGCGTCGAGCTGCGGCACCACGCCCGAGGTCGAGACCGTGATCCGCCGACGCGACAGGGCGATGCCCTCATTGTCCGAGATGATGTCGATGGCGTCGGCGACATGGTCCAGATTGTAGAGCGGCTCGCCCATGCCCATGAAGACGATGTTGGACAGGCGGCGGTCTTCTTTCGGAGACGGCCATTCCTCCAGGTCGTCGCGGGCGACCTGGACCTGGGCCACGATCTCGGCGGCGGTCAGGTTGCGGACCAGCTTCTGCGTGCCGGTGTGGCAGAAGGTGCAGTTCAGGGTGCAGCCGACCTGGCTGGACACGCACAGGGCGCCGGCCCGGCCCACGTCGGGGATATAGACGGTCTCGATCTCGATGCCCGGGGCGGTGCGGATCAGCCATTTGCGGGTGCCGTCCTTCGACACCTGGCGTTCGACGATCTCGGGCCGGGCCAGGGTGAAATGCTCGGCCAGCTTGGCCTGCATGTCCTTGGCCACATTGCTCATGGCCGAAAACTCGGTGACGCCGTAGTGGTGGATCCAGCTCCACACCTGGCTGGCGCGCATCTTGGCCTTTTCGGGCGGACAGACGTTCGCGTCGATCAGCGCCTGGCGCAGGCCCGCGCGCGTCAGACCGGACAGGTTGACGGGGGCCTTCAAAGCGGGCGCGTTGGAGACACGGGAAAGATCGAGCGTGATGCTCAAGGCGGCGATCCTGGATGCGGTTTAGCCGGCCTATATAGCACGAACCCCGGCAATTGCATGGCCGGGCGGTTCCCGACCCGACTAGAGCCCCACGTCCCACACCCCAGCATCGCGCATCCGGGTCAGTTTCGCCTCTTCCGCCCGGCCGCCCATTTCCTGGGCCATGCAGCGCACGGCGGTGGAGACTGTGGTCTTGTGCACGCCAGGGATCAGGGCATGGGCGAAGGCGGCGCCGGCCAGCCGCAGCAGGCGGAAACCGAAGACGGCCGAGGCGGCCATATGCTGGAGATAGGTCTCGCCGACCTGGCGGGGGTGCTCGCGGAACAGGCGGTCGAACGCCGTCGAACCCGAGCGGGCGCGGTCGATCGTCGTCTGGCTCATGCGGCGGCTCCGGGTGTTCGCGAACGCCGATGGTCATGTGGGAGCGGGCCTGACGCAAGCCTTGTTTTGCAACCGCCCGAAACAAGCCGCCGCCGAGCCCATCGTCATGCGCGAGAACTCGGGCTAGAGTCGCGTCTCGATCAAGGAAATCTCGATGACGCTTCGCTCCACGGCCGCCTCGACCCTCGCTCTTGCGGCCGCTCTGCTGGCCTTCGCCGGTCCGGTCCTTGCGCAGTCTCCGGCGCAGTCCGGCCCCAGCTATCTTCCCTATGACGCCCGGCGCGGAGTCTTCAGTTTCGCCGCCGGCCTGGAGGCCTCCCTGCCCGCCGTGGTCCAGGTGACGACCCTGGGCCAGTCGCGCGGCCCCAGCTCGGACGCCGACGATCCCAAACCCTACGCCTCGGGCTCGGGCGTCATCGTCGACGCGGCCCAGGGCATATTGATCACCAACAACCACGTGGTCGAGAACGGGCGGAAATTCACCGTCGACCTGACCGACGGCCGCCTGTTCGACGCCGTCCTGGTCGGGGCGGACAAGGCCACCGACATCGCCGTGCTGAAGATCGTGCCCGACGGCCGGCCGCTGAACCTGAAACAGGTCCAGACGGTCGATTCCGACACCCTGCGGACCGGCGACCTGGCCTTTGCGGTCGGATATCCGCTGGGCCTGGACCAGACCCTGACCATGGGGGTCATTTCGGGCCTGAACCGTTCGGGCCTGGGCGACGCCGTCGAGGACTATATCCAGACCGACGCGGCCGTGAACTCGGGCAATTCGGGCGGGCCGCTGCTGGACAGCCGGGGGCGGCTGATCGGGATCAACACCTCGATCCTGTCGGGCGGCATGGGCGGGGGCAATGACGGCATCGC
This sequence comes from Brevundimonas sp. GW821-FHT10E09, assembly GCF_058809375.1. Lineage (NCBI taxonomy): Bacteria > Pseudomonadati > Pseudomonadota > Alphaproteobacteria > Caulobacterales > Caulobacteraceae > Brevundimonas > Brevundimonas sp. GW821-FHT10E09. The sequence continues at coordinate 210,574 of NZ_JBXASO010000002.1, forward strand.
CTTCGCCGTGCCCACGCGGATCATGCTGTATGTCGCCGACCAGCTGCGCGCCCACGGCGAGGTCAAGCGCGGCGAGACCGGGGCCATCTTCGCCTCCCTGACCGCCGAACGCGCCCGCGAGATGCGGCTGGGCATCGTGCGCGGGGCCGTGGTCGCCGACGTGGCCCCCGGCTCGCCGGCCGAACGGGCAGGCCTGCGCGACGACGACGTCGTCACCCGCATCCAGGGCCGGCCGGTGGCCAACGCCGGGTCGGTCAACGCCACGGTCGGCGTCGCCGCGCCGGGGTCCAGCCTGAACGTGGTCTATCTGCGCGCCGGGCACGAGGCCACGACCGCCCTGACGGTTGCGACCCCCGTCGAGGGCGCGGTCCATATCGGCGCGGACCGGGTGCTGGCTTACGGCGCCACCCTGCGCGACCTCGATGGCGAGGTTCAGGTCGTCGCTGTCGAGGGCGGCTCGGCGGCGGCCCAGGGCGAACTGATCGCCGGCGACATCATTACTTCAGTCGGGGGCGCCCCGGTCGCAGACGCCCGCGCGGCGGCCGAGGCCCTGCGCGGATCGGCGGGCGCGACCGCGGTCGAGGCGCGCCGCAATGGCGATACGGTGACGGTGAACCTGGAAATCCCTCTTACGGCCTGAGGGTGCGGCCTAAAGGCTTCGGGTCGGGCGCCGACCGTGGCGCATCCGACCCGAGCCTGGCTCCAGAAAGAAACACCCGCCTTGCCTGGGAGGGGGAGGGGATCGGCAAGGCGGGCGCTCGCTTGGAGGAAGCATCGGCCGCCGGAGCCCTTTGTGGAAACATCCAGGGGGCTGGGGGGGGCTGTTCAGGATCCGGACGCTTCCGAACTCCGACGAGCCGATGATCGGTATCTCGCCTTCCAAACGGGCGGGCGAAGGACCGAAACAGGGCCATTTGGTGTCGCGGGCGTTTTCTTCCCCGCCAGACCCCTCTGGCGCCGCTCGCCGGGGCGACTAAGTTCAGACCATGAGCATGACCCCGCACGAGGCCCAGCCCCAATCCGGCACGGTCTTCTTCGAACGGCGCGAGCTGGACCTGATCCTGCGGGTCTATGGCCGCATGGTCGCCCAGGGGGAATGGCGCGACTACGCCATGGTCGGCCACAAGGACTTCGCCGAGTTCGCCGTCTTCCGCCGGTCGGGCGACGCCCCCTTCTACCGCATCGAGAAACGCCCAGCGCTCCAGGCGCGCCAGGGCCAGTGGGCGATCATCGGCGAAGGCGGCCAGATCCTCAAACGCGGCCGCGACCTGGCCCAGGCGCTACGGGTGTTCGACGGCCGGAAGTTCCAGGTGGTGGATTAAGACGGGCCTATTTCTTCGACGGCCGCGAGACGGCCCCGTACTCCATGACGACTATCAACTGCGGGCGTCGACGCCCGCCCGAAACGACTACGGGTTTCAGGACGAAATCCACTCGACTCGCGGAATCATAAGAAGGTGAGTTGAGACCCGCCATGAAGAAGTACCGCCCGTCGGGTATCTTCGGGAAGCTGAACACGCCGCCGGAACCGCATTCGACATCTTGGACATAGGCTGGGCTTTCCGGCCAAGCCCAGCGATGCAGACCCGGAACGCCGCTTCGCCACTCGCCGCCGGGCTCCAGCGCAAAGCCTAATCGATGTTCCAGAACCCAGCGATGATGCGGCGTGTCTGGGATCAGTCTGGCGGACAGCCCCTCGCAGGTCAGAGTTTCCGGCTCCACCGGCCGAGAGCCGTCCGGCGTCGCAATGATTGTAGGAGTCTTCACCTCGACATTGCCCGAAAGTGGAAACCCCTCGCGTTCGAACCAGGATTGCTCGACGGCCCCCGCATGCAAACGTTGCGAAACTTCTCGTTCCTCATTGGCCCTCTGAATAGCGGCCAATGTCAGGCACCCCCCGAGCGACGATGTAATGAGCAAGCTTGCGACAAGCCCAGCCAAGCACCGTCCGCGTTTCAACATCGCTCACCCCCATTTGGTCGAGCCAAGGCGTAAACACTATGCCGCAAAAAGAAAGGGCCCCGCGAGGGGCCCTTTCCGCGTCCGTCTTGCGACAGGTCTTAGTTCCGGTTGCCGCCCATGAAGGCCAGCAGGAATTGGAACAGGTTCACGAAGTTGATGAACAGGCTCAGGGCACCGAAGCCCGTGGCCACGCCCATGGCGTTCTGGTCGCCGCCCAGGGCGTAGTAGGTCATCTTCAGACGCTGGGTGTCATAGGCGATCAGACCCGCGAAGATCAGCACGCCCAGGCCCGAGATGATCAGGTACAGGGTCCCCGACTGCATGAACATGTTGACGATCATCGCGACGATCAGGCCGATCACGCCGAAGATCAGGAAGGTGCCCATGGCTGTCAGGTCCTTCTTGGTGGTGTAACCCACCAGGCTCAGACCGCCGAAGGCCGCCGCCGTGACCAGGAAGGTCGAGGCCAGCGATGCGCCCGTATAGCGCAGGAACAGGACGCCCAGACCCGCGCCGATCGAGGCCACCACGGCCCAGTACAGCAGGTTCACGCCCTTGGCCGTCGGGTTCTTCATGAAGAACATCGAGCCGAACAGCAGCACCAGGGGCGAGAACTGGACGATCATGCCCAGCATGGTCAGGCCGACGCGGCCGTCCGGCGTCACGCCGAACAGCAGTTGCTGCACCGCCGGCACATTGCCGGTGACATAGGCCAGGGCCGCCGCGACCACGAGGCCCAGAGCCAGCTTGTTGTAGACGCCCAGCATGAAGCCGCGCAGGCCGGCGTCCACCGACATGTCGGCCGTCTGCGGCAGGGGGCGGGCGTAGCCGTTGTTGAAATCGCTCATGGCGACGTGCTTTCTCCGATTGGCCGGAGAGACTTCTCCGATCACAGGGCTCGAATATCGTGAGCCACAGGCTCCACTGCAAGGAAAACCGGACTTGGAGGGCGCGGTTCCTGCCGCTACCTTCGGTCGCATGTTGCGCCTGTTCACCGCCCTGACCCTGCCGCCGGACGTCGAGGAGACGCTGAAACGCCGCCAGTCGGGCCTTCCGGGCGCGCGCTGGCGACCCCTGGACGCCCTGCACGTCACCCTGGCCTTCTACGGCGAGACCGACGAGCGCCGGGCTGACGACCTGGCCTCCGAACTGGCCCGCGTCGCCGGAGGCCCCTTCGAGATCGTGTTGAAGGGCGTCGGCGCCTTCGGCGACGATCACCGCAGCCACACCCTCTGGGCCGGGGTCGAGACGCCCAACGAAAGGCTGGCCGTCCTGGCGGGCCGCTGCAAGAAGGCCGGCGAACGCGCGGGCCTGAGGCTGGAGGCCCGCGACTACCGCCCGCACGTCACCCTGGCCTATCTGAAGCCCCAGACGAACCCGGACCGGATCGGCGCCTGGATGGCGGGCCACAATCTGCTGCACTCGCCGCCCATCCGCATCGACCGCTTCGGCCTCTATTCCAGCGTCCTGACCGGCGACGGCAGCCAGTATGCGCTGGAGCGGGAGTATCTGCTGTGACCTACGCCGTTCCGCCGCACGTGACCCTGGGTCCGACGCTGGAGACGGCGCGGCTTATCCTGCGTCCGCCGGCGGTCGAGGATTTTCCGCGCTGGGCCGAATTCATGGCCGATGAGGAGACCGCCCGTTTCATCGGCGGCGTCCAGTCCCCGCCCCAGGTCTGGCGCACCCTCTGCGCCGTCGCCGGCATGTGGGCCCTGACGGGCGAGGGCATGTTCTCCATCCTGGAAAAATCGACCGGTCTATGGGTCGGACGGATCGGCCCCCTCCACCCCTATGGCTGGCCGGGCCGCGAGGTGGGCTGGAGCCTGCACCGCGACGCCACCGGCAAGGGCTATGCGGTCGAGGCCGCAGCCGCGACGATGGACTACGCGTTCGACGTGCTGGGCTGGGACGACGTGATCCACTGTATCGATCCCGACAACCTGCCCTCGGCCCGGGTGGCGACGCGGCTGGGCTCGATCAATCGCGGACGCGGCCAGTTGCCCGAGCCGATGCAGGATCATGTCATCGACCTGTGGGGTCAGACGCGCGCCGACTGGGCCGTCAATCGGGCGCGCCTGAACCCCTGACGGCAACCGAAGGCCGGCTTGCAACGTATCCGTTTTTCAAACCCGAACGAGGATACGCCCGATGATCCGCGCCGCCCAGATTACCGCCTCCCTCGTCGCCGCCGCCCTGATCGCCCTGCCCTCCGCCGCCCTGGCCCAGTCGCGGGCCGTCGATCTGGACCGGTTCGACGGCCGCTGGTTCGAGATCGAGCGCAGCCATAACGACGTCCAGAAGGACTGCAGCCGGGCCCAGATCGACTTCACGCGTCAGGATCGACCCGACCGCTACGGCATCGTCGTCACCTGCACCCGCCGCGCCGACGGGCGCAACGAGGTGCTGCGCGCCAACGCCCGCATCGCCGACACCACGACCAACGCCAAATTCCGCTTCACCCTGCCCGGCCTGCTCAGCTTCGGCGGTCTGGCGGGCCAGAACTACTGGGTCTGGGTCCATGATCCGGAATACAGCTGGGCCATCCTGGCCCTGCCGAACAAGTCCGACTGGTGGATCTGGCATCGCGACCAGAGCGTCTCCGCGGCGGAACGCAGCCGCCTGATGGCCCGCGCCCGCGCCCTGGGCCTGGACATGAGCCGGGTGGTCAGCACGGGGCGCTGAGAGGCCCGGATCGACGTCGCAACACGCCGCGCTCGCCCGCCCCCAAGCCTTAAGGCCGTATTATCCCCCTGGTCCGCACGACTACTGAATAGTCAAGCTGGACGAACGCGGTTACCCGTGACATCGCCCTCAACCACGGAGCGATCATCGTGACCGACTGCTGCGCCCACAACACTCCCACCCTGTCGCGCCGGAGCGCCTTCGGTCTGATCGCCCTGGGCGGCGGCGTCAGCCTGCTGTCCACCCTGGCGCCCGGCGTCGCCCGGGCGCGGGGCCACACCGACATCCTGCTGCTGACCTGCATGGACTATCGCCTGACCGATGACACCATCGCCTATATGGAAGGCCACGGTCTCCATGACAAATACGACCACGTCGTCCTGGCCGGCGCCTCGCTGGGCGCTCTGACCGACAAATTCCCCAGCTGGGGCGAGACCTTCTGGACCCACATGGACGTCGCCATCGACCTCCACCACATCCACAAGGTCATGGTGATCGACCACCGCGACTGCGGCGCCTACAAGGTCCTTCTGGGCGCCGAGACCGTCGATACGCCCGACAAGGAACTGGCGGTCCACACTCAGCAGCTTCACGCCCTGCGCGATGCGATCAAGCAGCGCCACCCCCACGTGGAGGTCGAGCTGGCCCTGATGGATCTGGACGGCGAGGTCGAGGAGATCGCCTGAGGCGCATCCCCTCCCAGGAGCCCATCCATAATCCTGAGCCCGATCGGGGCCGCCGGACGATCCGCCGCTTGCGTCCGGAACGTATCCGGAACATAAATCCGGCATGGCCGCCACCGCAGTCTCGCTCGAACTGGTCTTCAGTCGGCCGGAAACCACCCTGTCGGTCACGCGGGGGACGGCGCGGCTGATGCTGGACATGGGCTATGCGCCCCTGCTCGAGGTCTGCCTGCCCAATGGACGGCGGGCCGACGTCATGGCGGTCGGGCCGAAGGGCGACATCGTCATCTGCGAGGTCAAGTCAGGGGTGGAGGACTATCGCGTCGACCGCAAATGGCAGGAATACGGGCCGTTCTGCGACGCCCTGTATTTTGCGGTCGCGCCGGAGTTTCCGCAGGACATCCTGCCGGAGGCGCCCGGGCTTATCGTGGCCGACGGCTTCGGCGGGGCTGTCGTGCGGACGGCGCCGGTCAGTCCGCTGGCGCCGGCGCGACGCAAGGCCCTGACCCTGGCCTTCGCGCGGCTGGGGGCGATGCGGACGATGCGGGATTGAATCAGAGGCGGCGGAAGACGGCGGAGGCGAAACCTTCGGCCGTCAGGCGCGCCTCGACCTCGGCCAGGGCCTCGATCACGACCCCGCCCTTGTCTCCGGTGGAATGGATGATCCGTTCGGCGTCGATCATCAGGGCCGAATGGCCGGTCCAGTCCTGATCGCCGCCGGGCGCCAGCCAGACCACGATGTCGCCGCGCAGGTGCGGGCCGGCGGGGGCCGCCTGGCCCAGTTCGGCCTGGGCGTCGGAGCGACGCGGACCGGGCAGGCCGCAGGCCAGCAAGGCCTGCTGCACCAGGCCGGAACAGTCGGTGGAGACGGAGGAGCGGGCGCCCAACTCGTGCGGCCGGCCCAGCAGGCGTTCGGCCACGGCGGCCAGGTCGCGTTCGAAATCGCCGACGGGTTGCAGATCCGTCTCGGCCAGGCCTTCGGCCGTCTCGACCACGAGGGCGTTCAGCGGCAAGGCGGCGTCCACGGCGGCGACGCGGCGGGTCGGCAGGGGCGCCCCGGCCGACAGACTGTCCAGCACCACCCAGCCGACCACGCCGTCACGGCGCGCCCGGCCCCAGGCCCGGCCGTTGGCCCGGTCCAGAACGTCGAAGATCTCGCCGTGCAGCAGCTGGTCGATGCGGGCGTCGCGGTCCGACAGGATGTCGGCCACGGCGACGCGGCAATGCATGGGCTCGGTCTTGCGATAGGCGGACGCGCGCACCAGCCCTTCCAGCGCCTGTTCGGCGAGGTCGGGGCGAGCGAGACGGTCGCCGGTCGGAAGAAGGTCGAGGACGTCGGTCAAACGTGGACTCGCATGGTTGAACCCAAACCCTATCGGCAGATGCCGAAGGGGCCGTTAACAGCCGTCTTTTTTCTGAAAGAAATCAACAGAACCGCGTTTTCAAATAGTGGAAACAAGCCCTTAGGGCCTGAGCCTCGCCGCCTTCGGGATAGCCGGGCCGGGCGCGGGGGTTCCAGGCGAAGATGTCCATATGCGCCCATGCGCCGGTGGTCGGGGCGAAGCGCTGCAGGAACAGGGCGGCCGTCACCGACCCCGCCTGGGCCCAGGCCGAGGAGTCGTTCTTCAGGTCGGCGATCTCGGTGTCCAGAGCGCTGCGATAGCCGGCCCACAGCGGCATCCGCCACAGGGGGTCGCGCACTGCGGTCGCCGCCGCCAGCAGGCCCTCGGCCAGGGCGTCGTCGTCGGTATAGAGGGGCGGCAGGTCCGGCCCCAGGGCGATTCGCGCCGCCCCGGTCAGGGTGGCGAAGTCCAGGGTCAGGTCGGGCCGATGCTCGCCCGCCCGCGTCAGGGCGTCGGCCAGGATCAACCGCCCCTCCGCATCGGTGTTGCCGATCTCGATCGTCAGCCCCTTGCGGCTGTTGAGTATGTCGCCCGGCCGGAAGGCGTCGGCCGAGACGGCGTTCTCCACCGCCGCCACGATGACCACCAGCCGCACCGGCAGATCGGCCTGCATGACCAGCCGCCCCAGGGCCAGGGCGTGGGCCGATCCGCCCATGTCCTTCTTCATGTTCCGCATCCCGGCGGCGGGTTTCAGATCCAGCCCGCCGGTGTCGAACACCACCCCCTTGCCGACCAGGGCCACCAGGGGCAGATCGGCCTGGTCCAGCTTCCAGCCGATCTCGATCAGGCGCGGGGCCCGGTGCGGCGCGGCGGCCCGGCCGACGGCGTGGACGGCGGGATAGTTCGCCTCCAGCAGGGCGTCGCCCTCGGTCACCGTGATCGCGGCCCCGGCGCTCTCGGCGATCTCGCGGGCGATGGTCTCGATCTGCAACGGTCCCATGTCGGCGGCAGGCGTATCGACCATCTCGCGCGCCAGGGCGCAGGCGGCGACGATGCGCGAGGTCTCGGCGACGTCCAGACCCTCGGGCGCGACCAGCCGCACCGGCGTCTTGTCCGGCCGGGCCTTGTAGCGGTCGAAGACATAGGCCCCCAACAGGAAGGCCAGGGCGGCGGCCTGGGCCTCGTGCGGTTCAGCCTCAAGGCGATAGAGGCCGCCGGGCAGGCGGGCGGACAGGCCCCGCGCCGCCATCGGATCGAAGACCGGCCCCGTTCCGACCAGGACCTGGCCAATCCCGTCGCCCTGGGGCGCGATCAGAAGCTGACCCGGCTTGCCCTCGAACCCGTGCAGATCGGCCCAGGGGCGCACGGCGCCGTCCAGCGCCTGATCCGGACCGACGAAGCGGATCGGCACGGCGTTTGCGCCGTCTTGTGCGGCGACCAGCAGGGGATGGAATACGGACATGACGGGCCTTCTTAACCAACAGTTGACGCGAACCGGCGAGTCTGGGGGCGACCGAGGACCGTCAGGACTCCACCCATGTCGCCCATGCCCGCCCTTCTCGCAACCGCCGCCCTGCTCAGCCTGTCGGCCGCACCGGCGCTTGCGGCCGATCCCGCCCCCGCCCAACAGGGCCGCACCCCGGCCCCGGCCGAGACCCGCGCCGCCTATGAGCGGATGGACGCCCTGTCGCGCTCGGTCTTCTGGGCCGGGGAGCAGGAGATCAATCCGGCCGATCCCGTGGCCGGGGTGAAACTGGCCCAGGCCCTGCGCGAAATGGGGCGGTACGACCAGGCGGTCCAGACCGCCGAGGGGGTGCTGACCGTCCAGCCGGCCAATCTCGACGCCCTGCTGGAGCTGGGCCGCGCCCATATCGCCCGAGGCCAGGCCTTCTACGGCGTCGCTCCGCTGGAGAAGGCGCGCGACCTGGCGCCGCGCGACTGGCGGGCCTATTCGCTGCTGGGCGTGGCCTATGAACAGGTGCGGCGGTTCGACGACGCCCACGCCGCCTGGAACCAGGCCCTGGTCCTGTCCCCCGACAATCCCGACGTCCTGACCAACGCCGCCACGGCCGCCCTGACCCGCGGCGACGCGCCGGGCGCTGAGACCCTGTTGCGGCGTGCGGCGGCCCAGCCCGCCGCCTCCAGCCGGGTGCGCCAGAACCTGGCCATGGTGGTGGGCCTTCAGGGCAAGATGGGCGAGGCCGAACAGATCCTGCGCCGCGAACTGCCGCCCGAACAGGCCGAACAGAGCCTGCAATGGCTGCAGGCGCGCAATTCCGCCGGCGGCGCGGCGGCCTCGGGCGGGACGACGCCGGACACGGCCCGGACCTGGAGTTCGCTTCAGGGCGGTTGAGCCGCGATTTCAGACTCACAAAAACATAGTCTGAATTGTCTGAATCGTCTGAAATCTCCCTCATCCGAACTCTGGCCGCCCCTGCGGCGATCACACCCCATCCAGGATCGCACGGATCGGAAGACCGACAGGTCGATGGCCGCGAGATTTCGTCAAGCCGTTGAAAACACAGGCGGCGAACCAGCGTCATTACGGGGGCTGGCCGGCGTCCGGTTGCCCCCGGTCCAGACCCGTGCTGGATAGGCGCATGGCTTCTCCCCACACGCCCAAGACCTATCAGGCCTTCCTGTTCGACCTGGACGGCACCCTGATCAGTTCGACCGCGGCCGCCGAACGGGTCTGGACCCGCTGGGCCGAGCGGCACGGCCTGGACGTGGCGCGTTTCATTCCCACCATTCACGGCGTGCGCGCGCCCGACACCATCCGCCGCCAGAACCTGCAGGACATCGACCTGGCTGCGGAGGCCGCCTGGGTCGAGCGCGGCGAGATCGAGGATGTGGACGGGGTCGTCCCCATTCCCGGCGCCCTTGATTTCCTCAAACGCCTGCCGCCCGACCGCTGGGCCGTGGTCACCTCGGCCAGCGTGCCGCTGGCCCGCGCTCGCATGGGCGCCGCCGGGGTGGAGCCGCCCGCCGTCATGATCACCGCCGAACGGGTGGAGCGCGGCAAGCCGGACCCCTCGGGTTATCTGCTGGCGGCCCAAACCCTGGGCGTCGATATCAAGGACTGTCTGGTGTTCGAAGACGCCGAGGCCGGGATCAAGGCCGGCGAAGCCGCCGGCGCCGACGTCGTGGTCATCACCGCCGCCTGGACCCATCCGCTGGAGACGTCGCTGCCGACACTGGCGGACTACGCCCAGGCGCGGCTGGAGGTGGAGGCCGACGGGGCGCTTGGGTTCTCGATCGAGACCTGAGCATTCCGGGTCAGGTTCGGCCGCCCCTCTTTCCGTATCTCCAGCCGTGCCAGGGAGGTGCGGATGAGCCGAAGCGTCATCGACAACTATCATGCGCGGATGCGCCGGGTTCTGGTCTTCATCGACCAAAACCTGGAGGCGGATCTGAACGTGGAGCTGCTGAGCGACGCGTCCGCCTTTTCCAGACACCATTTCCAGCGGCAGTTCTCTTCGCTGTTCGGGATCAGCGTCGGTCGGTACGTCCAACTGAAGCGGATGAAGCGCGCCTCCTACCGGCTGGCCTTTCGTGACGGGGCCAGCGTGCTGGAGATCGCGCTCGACAGCGGGTTCGAGGGGCCGGAGGCGTTCAGCCGCGCCTTCCGACGTCATTTCGACCAGAGCCCGACCGAGTTCCGAAGAGCGCCCCGCTGGACGCCCTGGCTTGCGGCCCAGACGCCGCTCACCCAAGCCCGGAGCCAGACCATGACACCCACCACACCCACCGAAGCCGAGGTTCGCATTCTCGACTTCCCGGAAACCGCCGTCGGCCTGCTGACGCACAGCGGCGATCCCGCCCACATCGGCGACACGATCCGTCGTTTCATCGCCTGGCGGAAAGCGGCGGGCCTGCCGCCGAAGATCAGCGCCACCTTCAACATCTTCCATACGGAGCCCGAGGATGACGCCGCCGCGCCCCATCGCATCGATCTGTGCGCCGCCACCCCGCGCGCGATCCTGCCGAACGCGGCGGGCGTGGTCGCCGGCGTCATCCCCGCCGGACGCTGTGCGGTGCTGCGACAGGTCGGCGGCGGCGACGATCTGAGCGCCTCGGCCGCCTGGCTTTATGGGCAGTGGCTGCCGCGCAGCGGACACGAGCTTCGCGACTTCCCCCTGTTCGCCCAACGCGTCAGCTTCTTCCCCGACGTACCGGAGCATGAGGCCGTCACGGACATCTTCCTGCCGATCCAGTCGTAGGCCGCCGTTCTCCCTCTCCCCTGCAGGGGAGAGGGAGGTTTCGCGGGCGCGGTTGTCGTCCTATGTTCGCACCATGATCGACGATCTCTACAGCGCGCGCATCCTGATGCTGGCGGCGAACCTGCCCTATGCGGGGCGGCTGGCGGCGCCGGGCGGGACCGGTGAGCGGGTGGCCAAACTGTGCGGGTCGCGGGCGACGGTGGATGTGACGCTGGACGACCAGGGCCGGGTCGTCGACTTCGCCCAGGACGTCAAGGCCTGCGCCCTGGGCCAGGCGGCCGCCGGGGTGCTGGGCCAGGCCGTGATCGGGGCTGCGGCCGCAGAGATCGCCGAGGCGCGCGACGCCTTGTCGGCCATGCTGAAATCCGGCGGCGAAGGCCCCATCGGCCGGTTCGAGGATCTGCGGGTGCTGAGGCCCGTCGCCGACTATCCGGCGCGTCACGCCTCCACCCTGGTGGCGGTCGAGGCGACGCTGGAGGCCGTGAACCAGGCCCTGGCGGAACGAACTCGTCTCGCCGGCGCGGCCTGACGGGCTCTCAGCGGTTGATCCCCCTGCGATGACAGGGGATAAGCGCGGCGAACCCATCCAGCCCCCGGCGAAGGGACATATGTCTCTCTATGAACGCGGCGTCCGCGCGGCCCATCGGGGCTACAAGCTGACGCTGTCCCCCCTGATCGGCCAACAGTGCCGGTTTCTGCCGACCTGTTCGGACTATGGGCGCGACGCCCTGATCCAGCACGGACCGCTCAAGGGGGGATGGCTCACCGTGCGCCGCCTCTGTAAATGCCATCCCTTCGGCGGCTCGGGCTATGACCCGGTTCCGCCTGCAAAGACTGACGAAAAAGAACAACAGTCATGATCGATCTGAAATTCCCCGACGGCGCCGTGCGCCAATATCCGGCCGGTTCGACGGCGCGCGACGTGGCGACCTCGATCTCGCCGTCCCTGGCCAAGAAGGCGGTGCTGGCCGAGCTGAACGGCGAGCAGCGCGACATGGGTCGGGTGCTGGAGACGGGCGGCGACTTCCGCCTGATCATGCGCGACGATCCCGCCGCCCTCTATACGATCCGCCATGACACGGCCCACGTCCTGGCCGAAGCCGTCCAGACCCTGTTCCCCGGCACCCAGGTCACGATCGGCCCGGCCATCGAGGACGGCTTCTATTATGACTTCTTCCGCGACGAGCCCTTCTCGACCGACGACTTCGCCGCCATCGAAAAGGAGATGGGCCGGATCGTCGACCGCGACGCCAAGTTCGAGCGCGAGGTCTGGGACCGCGACGAGGCCATCGTCTTCTTCGAGGCGCGCGGCGAGAAGTTCAAGGCCGAGCTGATCAAGGACCTGCCCGAGAACGAGACCATCACCCTGTACAAGCAGGGCGACTGGATCGACCTGTGCCGGGGGCCGCACTTCCCCTCGACGCGCCATGTCGGCAAGGCGTTCAAACTGACCAAGCTGGCCGGGGCCTACTGGCGCGGCGATTCCAAGCGCGAACAGCTGCAGCGCATCTACGGCACCGCCTGGGCGACCAAAGAAGACCTGGACGCCTATCTGCAGCGGCTGGAAGAGGCCGAGAAGCGCGACCACCGCAAGGTCGGCAAGGCGATGGAGCTCTTCCACATGCAGGAAGAGGGCCGGGGCATGGTCTTCTGGCACCCCAAGGGCTGGATCCTGTGGCGCGTGCTGGAGGCCTATATGCGCCGCCGCCTGGACGCCGCCGGCTATGTCGAGGTCAAGACGCCCCAGGTGCTGGACCGCAAATTCTGGGAACAGAGCGGCCACTGGGACAAGTATCGCCCCAACATGTTCGTCTGCGAGACGGTCGAGGGCGAGACCCTGTCGCTCAAGCCGATGAACTGCCCCGGCCACGTGCAGATCTTCGACCAGGGCCAGCGCTCCTATCGCGAACTGCCGCTGCGCATGGCCGAGTTCGGCGCCTGCCACCGCTATGAGCCGTCGGGTTCGCTGCACGGTCTGATGAGGGTGCGGGGCTTCACCCAGGACGACGCCCACATCTTCTGCCGCGAGGACCAGATCGTCGAGGAGACGGCCGAGTTCATCAAACTGGCCCGCAGCGTCCACGCCGACCTGGGCATGGAGACCGCCTATATCAGCCTGGGCACCCGCCCGGAGAACCGCGCCGGTTCCGACGAGTTCTGGGACAAGGCCGAGGCCCTGATGGCCGAGGCCGCCCGCGCCGCCGGGACCGAGCCGGTCGTGACCGAGGGCGACGGCGCCTTCTACGCGCCCAAGCTGGACTTCATCGTCAAGGACGCCATCGGCCGGGAATGGACCTGCGGCACGATCCAGCTGGACTATGTCCTGCCCGAGCGGCTGGATGCGACCTACATCGCCGAGGACGGCCAGAAGCACCGGCCGGTCATGCTGCACCGCGCGATCCTGGGATCGTTCGAGCGGTTCATCGGCATCATGATCGAGAACTACGCCGGCGCCTTCCCCCTGTGGCTGGCGCCGGTCCAGGCGGTGGTGGCCACCATCACCTCGGACGCCGATGACTACGCCCGCGACGTCATGGCCCGGTTCAAGGCGGCGGGCCTGCGCACCGAGATCGACCTGCGCAACGAGAAGGTCGGCTACAAGGTCCGCGAACACTCGGTCGGCAAGCTGCCCGTCATCGCCGTGGTCGGCCGCCAGGAAGCCGAGCAGGGCCTGGTCGCCATCCGCCGCCTGGGCTCCCAGGCCCAGACGGTTGTGACGGTGGAGGAGGCGATCCGCCTCCTGACCGACGAAGCGACCCCGCCGGATCTGAAGCGCGTGGAATAGAAAAGATGAATATGGGGGGGGCAGAAGGCTCAGAAGCCGATCAAGTCAGCGCGGTTTTTCTTCACATTCCCAAAACCGCAGGCACCAGCTTTCGTGACGCCCTGTCCAGGGGTTTCGGAGACGGCGCCGTGAGTCCCGGCTTCCCCGCCTCACTTATGCCGCCGAGCGAAGTCCAGGCGCTTCGTCACCACAGGATCGTAGCCGGACATATAAGCATAACGGATGCTCGCCGGCATTTTCCGGGCGCGTCACTCTTCACGATCGTTCGTGACCCGATACAACGCTGTCTGTCCTGGTACTATTTCGCGCGGCGTATAACAGAAAACAACAGTCCGGACGTCGTCGCCGCCCGTGATCATGACGTAGAAGCCTTCTTTGCGTTGGATGACGCGATCCTCTTCCGCAATATATTCAACCGTCAAGTCCGACAGCTTGGCGACCACGTCTTCAACAAAGAGGTCGATCTCGACGCGTCTTTGATTCGGGCTCGGCGGACTGTCGAAGACTGCGTTTGGGTCGGCCGACAGGAGCATCTTGTATCGGACATGGAACGCCTTGGCGACGTGTTTCCGGAAATGGACGGCACGCTACTACACCCTCTGAACGTCACGCCGAATCGGCCTGCCCTCCCGGATATATCGCCCTCAGTGGTGAAGCGGATTGTCGAAAGCAATCGGTACGATCTTGAACTATACGCTCATGTCGAGGCTACGCTCAGATCGCCGCAAGTCCGCCAAGCACCTTGAAGATTTCAAATTTGTGCGAGTAATCTGAGGTTTCAGTTCGATGGGCGGTATGATGGAAGACAGAGATTCGACGGATCTGGATTTGGCGAGGACGAGACCAAAAGAAATCCTCTCTTCGCCCAGCGCGTTTGCTGTCAACGCTCGACGCCAACTGACGCATCATGCTGGGCGTGGGCCTATATTCGTAAATTCCAGCTTCAGGACATCCAGCACCTGGTTTTGGCAGAAGCTGCGATCCACGCCACACGTCATGGCCTACTACGAGATATTCCACGAGGCGCTGGCCTCACTTGGCAAGCGTGACGCCAGCGCACTATCCGCTTCGTCATGGACGTCTAGCCATCCTCATTCAGCGCCCTATTTTTTGGAGTATCTCCCCTTGCTCAAGGAAGGTGGCGGGCTCTCGGCCTTCGACGCGTCGATGGCGTATGATAAATTTATCCCGGCAGGAGGTCTGGAGGGCCAGCTCAGCTTAGAAGAGACCCTGCACATAGACAGCCTGCTTCGAGCGGCCCAAAATAACGGAAAACTACCCGTTCTAACTTGCACCAGAACACTTGGTCGCGCTTCAGCAATAAGCAAGGCGTACGGCGGAACCTCTATCCTTCTTACCAGAAATCTATTTCATCAATGGGCGTCCTATAGTGGACAAGCAGCAACGGGGAATCCATACTTCCTGAACTCTATAGACAGAACGATTAAATCGTCGAAACATGACCCATTTATCCGAAGCATAGATGAATGGTTCGAACCTCGGCAAAACCTACCTCACGACAAGAATCTTTTTATTTTATTCCTTGTGTTTCATATCCATCTTTACTCTAAGGCGTACGAGTGCGCCGATTTAGTTGTGGATCCCACAAAGCTATCAAACAATAGCGAATATAGATCTCATATAGAAGGCAGAATATCAAGTATAATTGATTACGACATCGATCTTTCTGACGCAGAACAAGTGTTTGACGCATCATTTGTCGATGTCGGATCTCATAAAGAATTTATTGACACAATAGATCAATTTGTAAAAATAATCAAAGGAAACTGCCTCTCAGAGATGTCGGTCGATTTTATCGACACAATGAAAAATGATGCCATTCAAGAGTGGGATCGGCATGAATTTTATACTGGAAGAGCCCGAGCCGTCCATCGAGCAGAGGTCAGACACATCAGAGAAGAACAAACTGCGATCTCCGATCAGTTGTCCAGACAGTCAGACGCTTGGGATAGCCAGAGGGTCAGTCTGGAAGTTGCAAACGGGGAGATAGCAGCTGAGGTTGCGCGAATTACACTTGAGTGGGAAAATCTAAATAGAGAATTTGCCGCCACTGCCGCCGACCGCGACAATCTGCAAGCACAGTTGTCTGAATGTTCGAAGAATTTGGATTCTGCGCGGGGCTCTCTCGAGGAGAGCGCCACCTTGCAACAGAGTATCGCCTCGGCGCTAGCCGATCGAGACGGGCTCGCCGCTCAAATTTCCGATCAGACCGCGACATGGGCCGACCAGCGGTCGGCACTTGAATCCGCCCTTGAAGCGGCTCTGGCAGAGGGGGTGCGCCTCACGCAGGAAAAAGACAGTCTTTTGGGTCTGGTTGAGCAACTCAAGAGTGAACGGGACTCTATGACGGAACTGCAAGAGCGCGGACTGCTCCACTCTGTTTGGGCGAAACTGGATGAAGCACTAAGGCATGGCAAGACCTAGGTCAGGTCATCAAGCCCGGTTCCGAACAGTGGAACGGTTCTCCGCCTGATCGCTTGTGATGGGGTGCGCCCCCGCGCCCCATCACAATTTGCGAGAGACGATCATGGCCGAGAAAACCCTCGACACCCTGTTCCACGACACGCTCAAGGACATCTATTACGCCGAGCGCAAGATCCTGAAGTCCCTGCCCAAGATGGCCCGCGCCGCTCAGTCGCCCGAGTTGAAGGCGGCCTTCGAGAAGCACAAGGACCAGACCGAAGGTCAGATCGAACGCCTGCAACAGGTGTTCGAGATCATCGGCAAGGCCCCCCGCGGCAAGACCTGCGACGCCATTGAAGGCATCCTGGCCGAGGGCGAGGAGATCATGGAAGAATACAAGGATAACCCCGCCCTCGACGCCGGCCTGCTGGCCGCCGCACAGGCGGTGGAACACTATGAGATCACCCGCTACGGCACCCTGAAGCGCTGGGCCCTGGTGCTGGGCATGAAGGACGCCGCCGCCCTGCTGGACGAAACCCTGCAGGAAGAGTCCCAGACCGACGAAGACCTGACCGGCATCGCCGACGCCGCAGTCAACAAGGACGCGATGAAGTCCGCCGCCTGATCCTGTCGGCCGGATAAAGGACGGAGGCGGCCGCGCGGTCGCCTCCGTTTTCGTGTGCGATCAGTCGCGCAGCAGTTCGTTGACCCCGGTCTTGGCCCGGGTCTGGGCGTCCACTCGCTTGACGATGACGGCGCAATACAGCGACGGGCCGCCCTTGGGATCCGGCAAGGTGCCCGGCACCACGACCGAATAGGCCGGAACCTCGCCCCGGAAGACCTCGCCCGTGGCGCGGTCGACGATCTTGGTCGAGCCCGACAGATAGACGCCCATGGCCAGGACCGCGCCTTCGCGCACGATCACGCCCTCGGCGACCTCGGCGCGGGCGCCGATGAAACAGCCGTCCTCGATGATGGTGGGATTGGCCTGGAGCGGCTCCAGCACCCCGCCGATCCCGGCGCCGCCCGACAGGTGCACGTTCTTGCCGATCTGGGCGCAGGAACCGACCGTGGCCCAGGCGTCGACCATGGCCCCCTCATCGACATAGGCGCCGATGTTCACGAAGGACGGCATCAACACGACATTCCTGGCGATATAGGCGCCCTGGCGGACGATGGCGCCGGGCACCGAGCGGAAACCGGCGGCCTGATAGTCGCCGGCGGCCCAGTCGCCGAACTTGTTGGGCACCTTGTCCCAATAGGGGCCGACGCCCGGGGCGTGGCTGGTCGGGCCGCGGTCGCCGGCGCGCATGATCTGGTTGTCGTTCAGGCGGAAGGACAGCAGTACGGCCTTCTTCAGCCACTGATGCGTGGTCCAGACCCCGTCCTCGCCGCGCGAGGCGACGCGCGCCTGGCCGGAGTCCAGCAGGGCCAGGGCGGTCTCGACCGCGTCGCGGACATCGCCATGGGTGGCGGCCGAGACGTCGGCGCGGTCTTCCCACGCGGCCTCGATGACGGATTCGAGATGCGACAGGTCGGTCATGCGGCGTCCTTGAAGGTCAGGGCGTTGAGGAAGTCGAGAAGATCGGGGGCGATCCGGTCAATATGGTCCCCCAGGGGCTTGCCGTGGCCGTCGCCGATCAGGACGGTCGCCATACCCAGGGCCTTGGCCGGCTCCAGGTTCTTGGGCGTATCCTCGAAGAAGGCGGCGCAACGGGGTTCGAAATCGAACCGCTCGATCATGCGACGAAAGGCCGATGGGGCGGGCTTGGGCGTCAGATCCCCGTCCTCGATGGCGAAGACGCCCTCGAAACAGTCGGCGATGCCGATCCGCTCCAGCACCCGATGCGCATAGTCCCGCGCGCCGTTGGTGAAGACGAAACAGCGCCCCGGCAGGGTCTTCAGACGCTCGGCCAAGCGCGGATTGGGCTCCACCCCGTCCAGCGGCACGTCGTGGACCACGTTCAGGAAGTCCTCGGGATCGATGGTGTAGTTGGCCATCAGCCCGGCCAGGGTGGTGCCGTGTTCATCCAGAAACTGGCGCTGCAGGATACGCGCCTCCTGGGGCGCCAGGCCGACCGCCTCGACCACATAGGCGTTGATCCGCGCCTGGACGAGGGACATCAGACCCTGCTCGCGCGGATACAGGGTGTCGTCCATGTCGAACACCCAGGCGTTGACGTGCGACAGGTCGATCAAGACGCCTTCACCAGGGTGCCGGCGCCGAATTCGGTGAACAGTTCCACCAGCATGGCGTGGGGCCGACGGCCGTCCAGAATGACAACGGCCTCGACCCCGGCGCGCACGGCCGCCATGGCGGTCTCCAGCTTGGGAATCATGCCGCCGTGGGCGACGCCGGTGTCGATCAGGCCTTGCGCCTCCTCCAGCGTCATCTGGCGAATGATCTCGCCGTCCGCGCCCTTGACCCCCGGCACGTCGGTCAGCAGCAGCATCCGCTTGGCGCCCAGCGACCCGGCCACGGCGCCCGCCACCGTATCGGCGTTGACGTTATAGGTCTGGCCGTCCTCGGCCACCCCGATCGGGGCGATGACCGGCACCCAGTCCTCGGTCTCCGACGCGATCAGGCCCTTGATCAGCTTGGGATCCACCTTGGTCGGTTCGCCGACATAGCCCAGGTCGACCTCGTGCTCGATCATGCTGTCGGGATCACGCTTGGTCCGGCGGGTCTTCTCGACCGTCAGCAGGCCGGCGTCCTTGCCCGACAGACCGACGCCGCGCACGTCCGCCTCCTTGCCGGCCATGGTGATCCAGTGGGCGATCTCCTTGTTCACGGCGCCGGACAGGACCATCTCGGCGACCTCCATCGTCGCCGGATCCGTCACCCGCAACCCGTCGACGAAGCTGGACCTGACCCCGGCCTTGTCCAGCATGGCGCTGATCTGCGGCCCGCCGCCGTGCACCACGACCGGGTTGACCCCCATCAGCTTCAGCAGCACCACATCGGCCGCGAACTGACGCGCCACGGCGTTCTCGCCCATGGCGTGGCCGCCGTATTTGATGACCACGGTCTCGCGGTCATAGACCTGAATATACGGCAGGGCCTCGGCGAGCGTCTTCGCCGTCTCCCAGCTGCGTTCCTCGGACTGGCGTTCTGTTTCGTTCATCACCGGGGCGAGATAGCGGGTGACGGGGGGGGTGTCACGCGGGAAGGGTCTGCTAGAGCTTCGGAATAAGCTGAATGCGCCGCTGGCTACTCAATCGCGGCCCATGTTAGGCCGATCAAGCACCACAAGCCTCCGCTTCGCGAGATGAGTCTGAATGTCCACAACGCCTCGCGAGAAATCGAATCGACCTTCGATCTGCGTCGATGGTTTCAACCTCGCAGCGTCGCAGGGTACCGGGATTGCGACCTACAGCCGAAACCTGCTTGAGGCCGCTAGCCGCCTTGGCTTTCGGACAGAGGCTCTTTTCGGTCCCACGCTCTCACCAGCGTCTGTAAAGCCATTCGGTGAGGTCGCGATCCTTGATCCAGAGCGGCCTGCAACACCGCTCCGGTTCATGCAGAAAGTCGAACGGGACGTTCGGACGCGCCTTAGCCCGCTTGGGCGAACCGCGCATCCCGTCGCCATTTCCCAAGATGTCATCTGGCCGGGAGGAGACGACGCCCGCCCTCGGGCGGACCGATTTTGGGCGAGCGACAAGCTGTACTTCCACGCGAGTCGGGCCTTCAAAAAGCACGGACGCGGCACACCCGTTATGTTCGAGACTCGCGACGCTCCGGCACCCGGCGTGATGCACTGGACGACCCTGCTGCCCTTGCGAGCCCGCAACGTGCCGAACATCTACACCATCCACGATCTCATACCGCTGCGCCTTCCGCATACGACCCTGCACAACAAGCCCGTGTTCATGGCCATGTGCCGGGAGGTCGTGCGCCACGCCGACCACATCGCCGTCGTCTCCGAGGCGACACGTCAGGATGTCATCCACATGCTGGACGTTCCGGAAGACAGGGTCACCAACACCTACCAGGCCGTCAGCCTGCCCAAGGCTTTGACCGAAAGGTCCGAGCGGGATGTGGCCATCGAACTGGAGGCGACGTTCCAACTCAGCTGGGGCGATTACTTCCTACATTTCGGCGCGGTCGAACCAAAAAAGAACCTCGGTCGCGTCGTGGAGGCCTATCTCGCGTCCGGCGTGAAAACGGCTCTCGTGATCGTCGGCGGTCGAGGGTGGCTGAGCGAACCCGAGACTGCGCTCCTAGGTCACGTCAAGGCCCTCGGCGGTCCCAGTTCGGATCGCATCCATGTCTATGAATATATGTCCTTCGCTACCTTGGTCAGTCTGATCCGAGGCGCAAGAGCCGTCCTCTTCCCGTCTCTCTATGAAGGGTTTGGGCTGCCGGTGTTGGAAGCGATGAGCCTGGGAACACCTGTACTCACGTCGAACCAGGGTTCGCTGCCGGAGGTGGCGGGAGACGCCGCCATGCAGGTCGATCCCTACGATGTCGATGCTCTGCGCCAAGCGATCCGCATCATCGACGCGGATGCCGACTGGCGCGGCGACGCTTCATCTCGCGGCAAGAGACAGGCGGCGCTCTTCAACGATGAGGCCTATGATGCAAGGCTGCGCGCGCTTTACGCCAAGGTCGGCGTTTCAGTCTGATTGGGCGCGCGGCTTTCGGTCTTGATCGCCCAATCCATCACCTCCTCCGCCGTAAGGTTTCGCATCCCGGCGAAGAGACGAATACCGCGTCCTTCCCATTGAGGATTACGGGTCGGGTCAAACCGAGCGCGATCACCCCAACGTGCGAGCAACCGCCCCATTTCTTCTGCGGCGCGCTGTCGTTTGGCTTCCGTGTTGGAATGGCCGCGGCTCAAAGACTCATGATGTCGCAGAACCAACTCAGGCGCATAAAGGATCGTCCACCCAACCTCTCCTGCACGGAGACAGAAATCGACGTCGTTGCAGGACACAGCGAAATTTTCGGCGTCGAAACCGCCGACCTGGTCGAAGACCGAGCGGCGCATGGCCATAAAGGCTCCTGTTACGGCCGTCGCCGGCCTGCGCCGCACCCACCGGTCAAGCGGCCCGCGCTCGTCCGGACCGGCCCGTAATCCTTCGTGCAAAGGTTCGCCGTTCAACGCCCCCATCACGATGCCCGCGTGCTGGACGCGGTCGTTCGGGTATAGAAGCCGCGCTCCAACAACCCCGACGCCCTCGATAGCCAGAAGTCTTCGAACCTCCAGATCCCAGTTCTCAGACAGCATTTCCATGTCGTTATTGGCGAAGACGACAATAGGATTTTCCCGCCCTTCGCAGGCGGTGTTGTTAAGGCTTGACCAGTTGAACGGTTCGTCGCACCGCAGAACTTCCACTCCTTTATTTCTCCAGTGCTCCAGCACATCCAAAGTGCTGATTTCCTGGCTTCCATTGTCGATGACGACGACGTCTAGTTTCGCGCCATTGGACGCCTGCCTGAACAGCGACGCCAACATGACGTCCAAAGCCGCGCCTTCCTCGCGCGTCGGAATAACCACGAGTATCCGGCCACCGACTTCCCGTTGGAGGGCCGACGAAGAACCGATATTCGTTTCTCTACCAGGCGTCTGGACACAGCCCAACACCAGAGGAACGTGCCTTACCGTTCCTCTGGAAAACGCTCTCCGCAACTGAGAAAACACGTCACGTTCGTGTATATTGCCCTCAAGACAACTGTAAAGAACCAAACTAGGCGGTGTAGGGTTGCTAAGAATATCTAGTAAATGGGGAGACGATTGAAGGATTGGGCGCATCACTGCATTCACGTCCTCCTCTTCATGATCGCAATATACAGCGCTCACTTCGTCGGTGAGCGCCCAAAGCAGCCAGCTAAGACAATCGGGCGTCAACACGGTTCCCGCTTTGATCAGAAAGACCGGCCCCCCAAAAGTATCCGGCGCACTTTCCGGAGGGGAGACCACGCGCGGGTCCGTCGAGGCGACATCCTCCAAGAGCCCCGCCCCCCCCGATATCGTCGCGCGCCAATCCGTCGATGTCAGTCCTCGCAGCGATGCGAGGGTCGCGTTCAAGCCGCGCTCTTCACCAGTTCGCGCATCAATTCGAATTTCGATCCGCCTTGCCGGACTGGCTGGGGCGAGGGGGCGTGTGATGACGCCCAATTCAGAAGGATTAGACGAGACCGGTTCTGCACCCGTCGCCTGCTTTCGAATAGCTTCAGCGTCAATAGTAAAGCCAGCTTCATCCAATATGTCCGCAAGCGTGAGTTGGATGCTAGCCTTTTCGGGACGAGCCGTCATAGCCTCCTGAAGGACCGCGATGGCGGAAGGATAATCGCCGGCCTCCCTCAGGGTGTTGGCAAGACGCACTCGCACTCCAAGATCGTTTGGGTGCTTAGCTAGATAACGCTCATAGTAACCGGCTGCAGCGCTCCAAAGATTGCGATGCCGAGCTTTGTCGCCTGCATCGGCGCCATCACGGCTTCGCGCCGCACGCAAACGGCGATCTGCCATCACCTTTAACAATCGTCGCAATCTGACAACCCGAACGGAAGATTTGGCCCCACGCACCAATACACTCCCTATCGCAGGAAATCTGGTCTAGATCATCCGGTATCGCAGGGCGACAAGCCTGCTTGAGTCTGGATTTCATGCCCGTTTCTTCACAACCTATCCTGCTGCGTCCACGTCAATTTGGCGACGCCCGCGGCTGGTTCATGGAGACCTATTCAGAAGCCTCGGCGCTGGCGGCAGGCATCGACGTGCGTTTCGTACAGGACAATCAGTCGTTCTCGGCGACGGAGGGCACGATCCGGGGCCTGCATTTTCAACGCCCGCCTCACGCCCAGGCTAAGCTGGTGCGCTGTTTGCGCGGTTCCATCATGGACTATGCCGTGGATGTGCGGCGAGGGTCACCGACCTATGGGCAATATGTGGCCGTCAAGCTGACCGCCGAGGGACGCGAGCAATTGTTCGTGCCCATTGGGTTTGCGCATGGCTTCGTGACGCTCGAGCCGGATGTCGAGATCGCTTACAAGGTGTCTGACGTCTATGCGCCCGACTGCGACGGGGGCATCGTCTGGAACGACCCCACGATCGGCATCGACTGGCCCTTGCCGGCTTCGGGCGCGGTTCTCTCCGACAAGGATGAGGCTCTGGTGAGCCTGGCCGAATTCGACAGTCCCTTCGACTACTATGGCCAGCCGCTCGCGTCGTTGACCGCGCTCTGACGGAGAGACATTCGATGCGTATTCTGGTCACCGGCGGCGCCGGTTTCATCGGCTCGGCCCTGGTGCGGCGGCTGATCGAGCATACGGACCATGAGGTCCTAGTCTACGACAAGCTGACCTATGCCGGCGTGCTCAGCTCGCTGGAGCCGGCGACGTCCAGCAACCGCTATTCCTTCGTCCAGGCCGACATCTGCGACGCCGAGGCCGTGTCCAAGGCTCTGCGGGAGTTCAAGCCGGACGTGGTCGCCCACCTGGCGGCCGAGAGCCATGTCGATCGCTCGATCGACGGGCCGGGCGCTTTCATCCAGACCAATATGGTCGGCACCTTCGTCATGCTGAACCAGGCGCTCGGTTACTGGCGCGAGCTGAACGAGGCCGCCAAATCGGCCTTCCGCTTCCACCACATCTCGACCGACGAGGTGTTCGGCTCGCTAGGCGAGGATGGCTTCTTCACCGAGACCACCCCCTATGACCCCCGCTCGCCCTATTCGGCGTCCAAGGCGGGATCGGACCATCTGGTGCGGGCCTGGGGGCACACCTACGGCTTGCCGGTGCTGGTGACCAACTGCTCCAACAACTACGGCCCCTATCATTTCCCCGAGAAGCTGATCCCGCTGATCATCATCCGGGCCCTGAACGGCGAGCCCCTGCCGGTCTATGGCGACGGGTCGAACGTGCGCGACTGGCTGTTCGTCGACGACCACGCCCGCGCGCTCCAGGCCGTGTTCGAGACCGGCACGCCCGGCGAGACCTATAATGTCGGCGGCAACGCCGAGCGCAAGAACATCGAGGTGGTCACCGCCATCTGTTCGATCCTGGACCGGCTGCGGCCCAAGGCCGAGGGCCAGTACGCCGACCAGATCACCTATGTGACCGACCGTCCGGGCCACGATCATCGCTACGCCATCGACGCCTCCAAGATCCGGTCCGACCTGGACTGGACCCCCTCGGTGACCTTCGAGGAAGGGATCGAGCGAACCGTGGTCTGGTACTTGGAGAACCAGTCCTGGTGGCAGGACATTCTAGACGCCCGCTATTCGACCCAGCGTCTGGGCGTGGCCAATGGCTGATCCGGTCCACATCCTGATCACGGGCGGGGCCGGTCAGGTGGGACTGGAGCTCCAGGCCGCCGCCTGGCCTGAAGGCGTCGTGTTTCACGCCCCGACGCGGGCCGAGCTGGACCTGTGCGACGCCGCCTCGGTCCGGGCCGCCTTCGCCGCCACGCCTTTCGCGGCCGTGATCAACTCCGGCGCCCACACGGCGGTGGACAAGGCCGAGACCGAGGTCGCCGCCGCCTTCGCCGCCAACGCCATGGGCCCGGCGGTCCTGGCCGATGCGACGCGCGAGGCCGGCATCCCGCTGATCCAGGTCTCGACCGACTATGTGTTCGACGGGTCCAAGGACGGTCTCTATGTCGAGACTGATCCGGTCGGACCGCTGGGCGTCTATGGCGCCTCCAAACTGGCGGGCGAACTGGCGGTGCGTGCCGGCAATCCCCGCTCGGTCGTGCTGAGGACGGCCTGGGTGCTGAGCGTGCACCGCGCCAACTTCCTCAAGACCATGCTGCGGCTCGCCGCCGACCGGCCGGCCCTGAGGGTGGTGGGCGACCAGCACGGCTGCCCGACCTCGGCGCGCGACATCGCCGCCGCCCTGAAGACCATCGCCCTGACAATGATCGCCGACGCGGAGGCTCCAACCGGCGTCTATCAGTTCGTCAACGCCGGCGAGACCACCTGGGCCGGACTGGCCAGCGAGATCTTCGCCCTCAGCGCCGCGACCGGCGGCCCGTCCGCCACGGTCGAGGCCATCCCCGCGTCCGACTACCCGACCCCGGCCAAGCGCCCGTCGAACTCGCGCCTGTCGACCGAGAAACTGACCCGAGACTTCGGGATCGCGCCCCGCCCCTGGCAGGCCGCCGTCGCCGAGATCGTCCACGAACTCCACGCCGAAAGGACCCTCCCATGAAGGGCATCATCCTGGCCGGAGGATCGGGCACCCGCCTGCATCCGATGACCCTGGTCACCTCGAAGCAGCTGATGCCGGTCTACGACAAGCCGATGATCTATTATCCGCTGTCGACCCTGATGCTGGCCGGGATCCGCGAGGTGCTGATCATCTCCACCCCGCGCGACGTGCCCAACTTCCAGGCGCTGCTGGGAGATGGCTCGCAGTGGGGCATGGAGATCCAATACGCGGTCCAGCCCAGCCCTGACGGCCTGGCTCAGGCCTACATCATCGGCGCGGACTTCGTCGGCGACAATCCGTCGGCCCTCATTTTGGGCGACAACATCTACTACGGCCACGGCATCACCGACCTGTTCACCAGCGCTATGAGCCGGCCCGAGGGGGCGACCGTCTTCGCCTATCACGTCAATGATCCCGAGCGGTACGGTGTGGTCGCCTTTGACCAGGACATGCGCGCCCTGTCGATCGAGGAGAAGCCGACGGCGCCCAAGTCCAACTGGGCCGTCACAGGTCTCTACTTCTACGACAAGGACGTGGTCGAGATCGCCCGCAACCTGAAGCCGTCGCCGCGCGGCGAGCTGGAGATCACCGACGTCAACCGCATCTATCTGGAGTGCGGCAAACTGTCGGTCGAGATCATGGGCCGGGGTTACGCCTGGCTGGACACCGGCACGCCCGATAGCCTGATCGAGGCCGCCGAGTTCGTCCGCGTCCTCGAAAAGCGTCAAGGCTTCAAGATCGCCTGCCCCGAAGAGGTCGCCTACCAGAAGGGCTTCATCGACGCCGCCAAGCTGGAAGAACTGGCCGAGAAGCTTGGCAAGAGCACGTATGGAGCATACTTGCGTCGCGTTCAACGACTGGGATAATTGTTCTTCCACCAGTCAAAAGTCGACCGGAGACCAGTTTCAAGGGTATAATTTGGCTTGAAATTCAAATAATTGGATAGAATTTCATTTTGCCCAAAAAGAACCGGAGGCTCACCCTGGGGTGTCGCACGCGCACCCAGTTGAACAAGATCAGCGCGCCCGGAGATTTGAGCAAGCTTTTCAATGATGTCCAAAACAGGAACGGCGTGACCGGACGAAATATTGACATCGCCCGAAACATCGCTCCACGCCAGATCGACCAAGGCTCGCGCCACGTCGTGGACGTGAAGGAAGTCTCGTTGCGACGAACCGTCCCCACAGGCCACGGCCACCCCCTGCGCCAAGCCGCCGGCCAGATCGGAAACCAACCTCCCCGGGGGTTCTTCGGGCCCGTACAGCCAGAATACGCGCGCCCAGGCCAGTTGGTGACCATTCTGAGCGGCCAAAGATGACAATAGCCTGTTGAGCGCGTCCTTGCTCGCACCATACAACGTGGCGGGCGATCTGAGCGACTGTTCGGCCAGACAACCGCTGCCGGTCCAGTCGTATTCCGCACACGATCCCGCAACGACCGCGCGGCCACCCCCGCCACGCCAAAAGGCACGGACC
This sequence comes from Brevundimonas sp. GW821-FHT10E09, assembly GCF_058809375.1. Classification (NCBI taxonomy): domain Bacteria; kingdom Pseudomonadati; phylum Pseudomonadota; class Alphaproteobacteria; order Caulobacterales; family Caulobacteraceae; genus Brevundimonas; species Brevundimonas sp. GW821-FHT10E09. The sequence continues at coordinate 237,305 of NZ_JBXASO010000002.1, forward strand.
AGATCGGCGCTGGCGTAAACCCAGTCAAAATTATCCTCCGCACGCCAAAACTTTCCAGGAGTAGCATTCCAGGCGAGATGGATCAGCCTGTCCGGCATGACGCGGTCCATCAGGAAATCCGCGGCGCCTGGCTGCAGAAGGTCCGCTTCAATCCATCGGCCATCCCCGTTCGAGGGCATGGATCGCGACACGGCGACGACGTCACACCCCCGGGCCAACAATAGCCGATGGACGTTGCGGCCGATAAAGCCATTCGCCCCGGTAAGAAGCACTGTCATGGACGCCAATCCGGATAGGCGACGTCACGCTCGCTGATAACGAGCGTTTCGAGCGGCCAATCGATGCCAAACGCAGGATCGTTCCACCGCACACCCTTGCCTTTGCCGGGAATGAAACGCGGCGAAATCTGGTAAAGCACGTCGGTATCGTCGGCCAGGGTTTGGAAACCGTGCGCCACACCCTCGGGCAGATAGAGCGCCTCTCCATTCTGGGCGCTGAGTTCAAAGCCGACCCACTTGCCCAATGTCGGCGAATCCGGCCGCAAATCGACAGCGACGTCGAAAACCGCACCGGCGACGCATCGCACGATCTTGGTCTCCGCATACGGAGCATCCTGATAGTGCATGCCTCGTACGGTTCCACGTCGCGTATTGCGCGACAGGCTAGACTGCGGAAAGACACCAAGAAGACCGGCCCCCTCCAACGTCTCGTCGCAATGAAAACGAGCGAAAGAGCCGCGTGCGTCAGATATCGGCTCCGGCAGTATCCGAAACACGCCTCGCAAAGATGTCTGAGCGAGTCTCAATTAGAGGATCGCAACATTGGGAATGGGTGTAACGAATTTCCCCCCCCAGCTTCGGATCACCGACATCTGCTCCATGATCTCGCACTTCAGGTTCCAAGGCAGGATCAACAAGAAGTCGGGCTTTTCCTCGGAGATGGCATCGGGAGCCAGCACCGGAATACGGGTGCCAGGAAGCAATTTTCCCTGTTTATGAGGGCTTCGATCAACGGTAAATGCGATCAGGTCGCTCTTCACGCCGCAGAAGTTCAGCAATGTATTGCCCTTCGCAGGCGCCCCATAGGCCGCCACGGTCTTTCCGTCCCGATAGGCGCTCACAAGAAAGTCCAGCAGATCGCACTTCACTTCCGTGGGAACGCGGCTGAAATTCTCGTAGGTCCGAACATCCTCGAGCCCGGCGGCGCTTTCGGTCACCAGCATCGCCCGCGCCCGATCGCTCTGAGGACGGGCGCTGTCGTCGGCATGGCAGACGTATATCCGCAAGGATCCCCCATGCGTGTCCAATTCCTCGACGTCATAAACACGCATCGCGTGCGCTTCGAAGAGCCGGCTTACAAAATGGAACGATAGGTACGAATAGTGTTCATGATAAATCGTATCGAACTGCTTCTGCTCCATGAGCTTCAGCAAGTGCGGAAACTCGAAGTTCGCGACGCCTCCACGTTTTAAAAGAATGGGGTAACCCGAAACGAAGTCATTCAAATCCGGCACATGCGCCAATACGTTATTGGCGGCCATCAGATCGGCCTGAACCCCTCTCTCCCGCATCGCCAGGGCCGTCTCTTTGCCGAAGAAGGAGACTTCCGACTCGATGCCGTGGACTTCAAGCGCGACCTTTGCGGTGTTCGCCGTCGGCTCCACGCCGATTACGGGGACGCCCTCATCCTTGAACCACCGCAGCAAATAGCCGTCGTTGGATGCGACTTCCACGACGATGGAGCCGCCGTTGAGACCTTCGCGCGCGATGGCTTCGTCCGCGTATTTTTTCGCATGCCGAAGCCATGACTCCGAATAGGAAGAAAAATACGCATAGTCGTCTCTAAACAGTCGATCGGGAGAATCGAACCCTCCCAGCTGAACTAAAAAACACTCATTGCAGACGATTGCATGAAGAGGAAAGAACGGCTCCATGGATTCGGCCTGATCTACGGGCACAAAGTCATTGGAAACGGGAGACATCCCCAGATCAGCGAAAGTGGTCCCATTGGAACAGTTGCAGAAACGGCATTGGAATTTCATGACCACTACGCCAATCCTTCATAAACTTCGATCTGACGGAGCGTGATCTCGCGGGCGTCGCGACCACTCAGAACCGCCTTGTACCATTCAGCGGACCAAACGAGCGCATCGCCGATCCGAAGACGAGGCCCCCACTTCAACAGGGCCTTGGCCTTGCTCGCGTCTACACGCAGAAGGAAGGCCTCCTTCGCATATTTCCGGTCGTCCGCTTCCCAGCCGGCTCCATCGCCCCAGGCCGCAGAGAAGGTTTCGACAATCTTCTGAACCGGCCAAGCATCCTCATCGACGGGCCCCAGATTCCAGCCCTCGGCGAACGTCTCGCCCTTTTCGACCAAGGCCTGGGCAAGCATCAGATAGCCGCTGAGCGGCTCCAGTACATGCTGCCAGGGTCGCACCGCCAATGGATTCCGGATACGAACCGGCTGGCCTTTGGAAAACGCCCTCACACTGTCTGGGATCAAACGATCCGCAGACCAATCGCCGCCGCCGATGACGTTTCCAGCGCGTGCCGACGCCAGAAGCGCTCCGCCTGAGCGAGAAAAATAGGAACGTCGATAAGAGGCCGTAACCAGCTCTGCACACCCCTTGCTTGCGCTGTACGGATCGGATCCGCCCATCGGTTCATTTTCGCGATAAGCCCACAACTGCTCACGATTCTCGTAACATTTGTCGCTGGTGACATTGACCACGGCCTGGACGGTCTCGCAGGCGCGACAGGCGTCCAGGACGTTCGCCAGCCCGACCACATTGATCTCGAATGTCTCCGCCGGATTGCCGTAGGACGGATGAACCAACGCCTGAGCGGCCAGATGCAGAACGATTTCAGGCTTGGCGACGGCGAACGCTCGCTCCAGTCCTGCGACATCACGGATATCCGTAAAATCCAGACACGCGCCAGGACGGCCGATCCCATCCCAAAGCCCCGGTTCCGTCGGCGCCAAGGACACGCCAAAGACCTGCGCCCCTAAACGCTCCAACCATAGCGCGAGCCAAGCGCCCTTGAAGCCCGTATGCCCGGTCAGGAGGACGCGACGACCAGCCCAGAAAGAAAAGGGGCTCACCACGTCCGCCATGGCGCATTCCCCTGGTTCCAGAGGTCTTCGAGATATCGCTTATCCCGCACCGTATCCATCGGCTGCCAGAAACCCTCATGCCGGAAAGCTGAAAGCTGGCCGTCCCTGGCCAGACCTTCAAGCGGCTCACGCTCCCAGGTCGTCGCGTCGCCGTCGATCCGCTCCAGCACAGAGGGGGAAAGCACGAAGAAGCCGCCGTTGATCCAACTGCCGTCGCCGTTAGGCTTTTCGGTGAACGCATCCACGCCGCCGTCGCGCAGTTCAAGAGCGCCGAACCGTCCGGGCGGACGCACCGCAGTCAGCGTCGCAGCCCGGCCCTCCTTACGATGGAAATCGATCAGGGCTCCAATGTCTATGCTGCCGACCCCATCTCCATAGGTCATGCAGAAATGTTCATCGCCGACATATTTCGCGACACGCCTTAAGCGACCGCCAGTCATGGTTTCAAGGCCGGTATCGACAAGTGTGATACGCCAAGGCTCAGCGCCGCTGTCATGATACTTGATCGAATTATCGCGAACGTCGATCGTCACATCCGTCTGGTGAAGAAAGTAATTCGCGAAGTATTCTTTTATATAATACCCCTTATAGCCCAGACAAATGATGAAATCATTTATTCCGGCCGAGGAATAAATTTTCATTATGTGCCACAAAATTGGCCGCCCACCAATCTCGACCATAGGCTTCGGCCGAACGTCAGTCTCCTCCGAAAGACGTGTCCCCAGACCCCCGGCAAGTATTACGGCTTTCAAGGCAATTTTCCTTGCTGTGATTTTCGCTGGAACGGCAACGACGGCTAACGCTACCCCACCAATGCTGTCAACCGCATATCAAAAGGTTGCGGAGGCGGAGAAGATGAGCGATAGCCCTTAACCTGCGACTTCCATGAGAATGACATGGGCCAGACGGCGAAATCAATGAACTCTGAGATTTTTCAACGGTGTTTTTCGCCAAGCTCCTTCGCCCTCCCAGAGAGCGCGGATGAATGGTCGTGGGCCAGAGCCCCCCTGGTCTCATGGCTGGCGTCCCGCCTAAAGCCGCGAGAAGCGCTGGACTTTGGACTCGGTATCGACGCCGACGCGGGAGATTTCATTTCTGCAGTAAGAGCCGGCGAGTCGAATTGTGAGATTTCGACCGTCGGCCTCCGAACATCCGCGCGCATCGCCGACGATCTAATGACTCGTAGAGGCGCTCGATTGATGGTCTTGCGGAATCCGGACGAAGCCGCCCGTGGATTTGAAGACAACTCGATAGATTTGGTTCGCCTCCGCACCGGGGTTGGGCTCGAGGCGTTCATGTCGACCTGGGCGACGAAGCTCACGCCCGAAGCGATTATCTTGACATCCGATCGATCGCTGCTTCCCGCCGGCATGGCAGCGATCGACCTGTCTGGCGATGATGGTCTTGTCGCACTTTCAGGATCGACGGAAGCTCTCGCCCCCTTCATCGAAGCGATGGCAGATTCGGCGATCGGGCCGAAAGTGCTCGCCGCCTACGACCGACTGGGACGAAACTGCATCGGTGGTTTTGTCGCAGCCACTGACGCGTTGCTCTACCAAGACGACGAGACTCTGCTTAAAAATTCACCATTGTTCGACCCGGGCTATTATCTCCAGTCAAACCCGGACATCGCCGCCGCCAGAGTCGACCCTCTCTCGCACTATCTGTCCAACGGCGGCGTGGAGGGTCGCGCCCCCCACCCCCTCTTCGACGCCCATTATTATCTGTCAAAGAACCCGGAGGTCGCGCACCGGAAAGACAACCCCCTGGTCCATTACCTGCGTTTTGGTCACCGGCGAGGCGCTCGCCCCAATCCGGTCTTCGATCCTGCGTGGTATCGCCGACAGCACCCCGAGATTGGACAGGAAGATCCCCTTACTTCTTACGTAGAACAAGGAAGCTCCGCTCGCTTCTGGCCAAGCGCAACGTTCGATCCACGGCTGTATGTTTCCCGCAATAAACATCTCGCGGCCTCGAACGCCGACCCCCTGGCTCACTATCTCCAGACTCTGAAGGCAGGGCACGAAATCCCTCTGACTGCAGAGGCGGCACGCCCTAGGACGGTCATTCTCGTGCATGTCGCCGACCTGCAGGACTGGGAACGCGTCGCGGAACATCTCGACCAGTGCCTCTTCGACGAATTGCTCGTGACCTATCCGGCGGGCGACAAATCCGTCGTCGCCTCGATCCGTGAGGAACAGCCCACAGCGCGCCTGATTCCCGCCACGAACGAGACGGAAGGCTTCTTCGCCGCGTTGCCGATCTTGGCCGAGTACGAGGGTTGGGTTTGCCGGTTCAACGCCATCCAACCGCCATCGCATGGAGCGCTTCGCACCTATCTTATGGGCAGGGCGTTACTCGGCCAGCGGAACGTGTCCGCCCAAACTCTGCACAACCTAGCGCTTGACGACACGATCGGACTTGCGGGGCCCAAAACCTTCTACCTGAGTGCGAGCGCAACGAGCGACGGCCTTTTCCGACAGCTTCAAGATGGAATGGAGATCTGTAGCGGCAGACCTCTGCCCGGAGAATGGGGCTACTTTAGCGGCGGTTCTTTCTGGTTCCGTCCCTCGGTCGTCAAATCCTGGCTGACACCTCACGCTTTCGACTTCTTCACTCACGCTTCCGAAAACGGGTTTGACAGCGAAGGGCTTCTCGAACGCCTGATCGGCGCAAGCGCGGAGGCGCTGCAGGCTCGCGTCGCTCTAATCGATCCTTTTGCAACGACGGCGACCAACCGAGTCGAAGTCGGCAACGCAATCGACCAGAGACAATTTCACGACCTGGAGAGCTACCTCGTAACACTGCAGCAGCAATTGGCCGCTTCAACTCCCGGCCTGGCGAACCCCGAAACGCCGCGGTGGACGCGCCCCGCCAAAGCGCGCCTGGGCGTAAACTTCGTCGCACCAGTGGAGATCGTGAACGGCTTGGGCGTGAGCGCCAGAGGCTACCATGACGCCCTGCTCGCCACCGGCCTGCCCATAAACGTCCATCCTTGGACGCGGGGCTTCGAACACGTAAACAAGATTAAGGGGAATTTCGCGTCCGGCGCCGTCCAGCCAATCACGATCACCCACCTAAACCTGGACATCCTCCATGATGCAAAGCTTCTGGATGCGCCACCGCTCTGCGACATCGCGACCCACGACACGTTCAATATCGCCCTGCCCTACTGGGAGCTCTTGTCAGTCAAGCCGGAGTGGAAACCGGTCATCGATAGATTCGACGAGATATGGGTTGCGAGCGAATTCATGGCTCGATCGATACGGGCTGTTTCCAAGACACCGGTAAGGGTTATTCGTCCAGCGATAGGCGCACCTGAAACATCGAAAATTGAAAGAAGTCATTTCGGTATACCCGAAAAGGATTTCTCCTTTTTCTATAATGCTGATGCCAGCAGCGTCTTTCTTCGGAAAAATCCGGAGTGCCTTGTTCGCGCCTATATCGACGCGTTCAGCGAAGCAGATGGCGCATCGCTGACGTTGAAACTAAACTATGCATCAGCAAATGATCAAAACGTCGCCCGCATCACATCGCTGATCGGGCACCGGAACGATATTCGGATCATCAACGAGATTCTGCCGCTCGATGAACTCCACGGGCTTATTCAGTCGATTGACTGCTACGTTTCTCCGCACCGTTCGGAGGGACTGGGCCTGACGGTGATTGAGGCGATGTTCGCGAAAAAACCAGTGATTGCGACAGCGTTTGGGGGCGTCGAGGACTTCATCGCTGAAGGCTCCGCCTACGCCATTCCTCATAGGATGATTGAAGTTGGCGAAGGTGCAGCGCCTTATCCACCAGGCTATCTCTGGGCGGATCCGGTCATGGAGGAACTGTCCAAACTGCTGCGGCACGTGAAGTCCAATCCAGAGAAAGCTCGCAAGATCGGCGAGGCCGGATTTGAGATGGTCCATAAGCTGTTCTCGATACAGGTCGCCTCCGCAGAAACAGAAAATGCACTTCGAGCGATCTGGAAGAATGCTCCCACGCAAACTCGTGAAGTTGATCGTGCGACCACGGTACATGATCGTCGGAAGGTTAAAGGGGCCTGAGGCGCGCCATGAACGAAAAGCAACACCCTACCGCACGGGCCTATGACGCTCTCCGACGACATGGTGTCAAACGCGCACTCGCGGTTCTGACACGTCCGCTGCGCCTTCCCGCGACGGAAAGCGCCCTGAAGCCGACACCCGCGCTAACATACCCGCCTCTTCACAAGGGCGATCTGCCCACGATCAGCATTCTCATGCCGGTCTACAACTCCCCCCCGGACGTTCTTGTCGCCGCGATCCAATCCGTACTCCGCCAGGATTACCCTCACTGGGAGCTCTGCATCGCGGACGATTGTTCGCCGTCCAGAGCCACACAACGCGTCTTGGAACGCTACAGGGGCTTCGACCCGCGCATCAAAATCGTTCGCTCCCCTCAAAACCTGCATATCGCCGGGGCCACAAACCTTGCGGCGGAATACGCCACAGGGAATTTCGTCGGTTTCCTGGACCATGACGACGAACTCGTGCCCCACGCTCTCACCGAGATGGCTCAGGCTATTATGGCCACCCCGGATGTAGATTTGCTGTATTCCGATGAAGATAAATTGGATTTTTCCGGCCAGCGCACCGATCCTTACCTGAAACCTGACTGGTCGCCCGAGCATCTGACGTCGGTCGCCTACATTCTGCACTTCATGCTAGTGAGAAAATCTCTGTTTCTGGAGCTCGGCGGACTACGTGCAGAACGTTCCGGCGCTCAGGACTACGATCTCTCCTTGCGCGCCGGCGCCCTCGCCAGAAAGATCGTCCACGTTCCCAAGGTGCTTTATCATTGGCGTATGATTCCCGGTTCGGCGTCGGCCGAGGTTGAGGCGAAACCGGAAGCATTGATAAACGCTGCAAAAGCCATCGAAGATTTCGTGCGTCTTGAGAACAAGGATGCACGCGTCGTACCGGGCCTGTTCACTGGAAGCCATCGTGTACTATGGCCGGTCTCTCAGGAACGCCCTGTAACTCTGCTGATGCTGACGGACAGCCGGTCCAAATTCGTCCCTGGGCGCGGCCACATCCTTATGGTCGAACATGCCATCCAGAGCATAGTGAGCAAATCGACCTTCAAAAACTACAAGATTATTGTTGTCGATAATGGACGAATGGACCAAGACGCCAAATCCAGAATGGAAACACTGGGCGTCAAGGTTGTGAGTTACACATTCACCCCCCCCTTCAACTACGCCACCAAACTCAATTTTGGATTTAATATCGTAGAAACTGAAGACGTCATAATTCTAAACGACGACATTGAAGTCATTTCGGAAGACTGGATAGAAGCCTTACTCGCCCACTCTCGCCGTGAAGACGTTGGAGGCGTCGGGGCAAAACTTCTGTATACAGACGGCAAGATCCAGCATGCCGGCGTCGTTACGGGCGTGAATGGCGCTACGACTCACATCTTCCAGGGCTGGCCTGACGATCAGATTGGCTACTGTGGATATACTCACGTTGTCAGAAACTATAGTGCAGTCACAGGAGCGGTACTGGCAACACGCATGTCGATCGTCAAAGCGATGGGCGGTTTCGATACCAGGCTAGCTATCGACTACAATGATATCGATTTCTGCCTCCGTGTCGGAGAGACTGGGCGTCGTATCGTCTTCACCCCTTACGCCCGACTGTATCATTTCGAAGGCGCGTCCCTGAAACGCTCCGCTGTCAGCGAGGCAGACCAGACGGCCTTCATGGCGCGTTGGGCCAGACAGTTGCCGACCGACCCCTTCTACAACCCGACCCTACCGAAGGACCGCACGGACTGCGCCGTCTATGCCTGGTAGGTCGAGTTGGGAAAGCTGCACGAAGATCTGATTGAGCAGCAACCGGGGCCCGCTCTAATCCGCTTCTTCGATATGACCTCATAGCGCCTGCGCGCATCACGGAGATATGCCCTTATGGCTGACCTGCCGGCTCCGTCTCTTGGATGCGAGTACTGCGCGTCCCTACACGCTCCGCTGAATTTGACAGGCGGTCACGCCTCAACCTGGAGGTCTCCCTGGATATCGGAGAGCAACACCCCAGCTTCCATTCCCGCCGGCCAATCCTGTCTATCCGGTGGCGGTTGAGGCGCCCCCTTCCTGATCCCTCGTTTTGAGTGAGAGTCCGTTTCATCAAGGAGACGGACGTGAAGAAGAACGGCTTCGTCGAACGCTTCAACGGCAGGCTCCGCGACGAGTGCTTGAACGAGGAGGTCTTCGCCATCCTGGCCGAGGCCCGCGCCGTCATCGAGCGCTGGCGCATCGACTACAACCACGTCAAGCCGCACTCGGCGCACGGGGGGATTGACCCCGGAGGCGGCGCGGCTGAACCCCGCGGCCGTTCGGCTGCGCAACTTGATCAGCTCCGGCCGCTCGGCCGTTCCCGTCGGCGAAGCAGATCGGCTATCAACTCCTTAGGCTCTCACAATGATCGAGGGACCAGAGGAGGGCGCCTCATCGAGACCCGCCTGAAATACGACGCGAGCACAATCACCTCCGCGTCGGCTGCGGATGTGGCGCTTTCAACCGCCAGAAAGCGTGATGCGGAGAGATGGGCGCGACTGCCCTTCGTCTGGACTATGCAAAAGGCCCGTGCGAACCTTCGCGGAAGCTCGTCGTCTAAATTTGGCATCGGCGATGACATTCACCAAGCTGATGCCGCCTCCATGATCCAAAACGACATCAGGTCTAATGGTATCGCCAGTCACAACGAGCCGACTCCTCGCAGGAACGGCCTATCGACTCTGAATCGCGCTGCAAGCTTCAGCCCATTCGTAAGACATCGGCTCGCTTGTCCTGGAGCAGGTCGGTGATCGTCTGAGCGAACGAGATTCTTGGGGTCCACCCCGTGGCCCCGCGAAGTCTGGTGGAATCGACGGCGGCGATCGGCACGTCCGAAGGACGCATTCGACTTTGATCCTCCCGGACTGCAAACCTTGCTGACGACGCATCAATCAAGGCATCGACTATGTCACTGATCGGTCTGGATATGCCGGATGAGAGATTGAAGAGGCTTATCTCCTCCTTCAGGTCGCCCGTCAGCAAGGCGAAATAGGCGTCGGCAACATCCCGGACGTCCAGAAAATCGCGCTTTGCAGACAGGTTTCCGACCAGAAGCGCCCCTTCCTGATCGGCCGCCTCCAGCCTTGCGACCTGTGCGGCGAATGCGGGAGCCACAAAACGCTCGTCCTGACCAGGGCCCGTATGATTGGTCGGACGGACGATCACCGTCTGGCAGACTCCGGCCAAAACGTCTCCGACGAGGTACTCAGCGGCCAGCTTGGATCGGGCGTAGACGGTCTGTGGTGCGGGCCGCGTTGTTTCATCGACAACGCCATCGTTGAAGGCCGCACCATAGACCTCGGCTGTGCTGGCGAAGACAAACCGGCTCACCTCGGCGAGGGCGGCGGCCTCAGCCAGGTTGAGGGATCCCGTGACATTCGCACGGGCAGCTACCGCAGCATCGCGCGCGGCTTCCGCTGGCGCGCTGATTCCCGCCAGATGGAGGATATGAGTGGGACGATAGTCTCGCATCACGCTGACGACCGTATCAAGATCAGTCAGATCCACGGCGTAGTCCGCCGCCGAGGCGCCGGACAATGAAGTGGTGCGAACGGAACCGGACCAACGCTCACCCGCCCGCGCCGCGACGTGGCTAGCGACAAAACCATTGCCGCCGGTAATGAGCAGCCGTGTGTTCACGTTGCTGGAGCGAGACGTCGCAAGTCGGCCTCGACCATCTCTACGATCATTTCCTCGAGCGAAACCTCGGGAACCCACCCCAGTTGGCGCTTCGCCTTCGACGGATCCCCCAGAAGCAAATCCACCTCGGCGGGTCGGAACAAGACGGGATCGATGACGAGATGATCTTCAACGGCCAGTTCGAGGTGAGAGAAGGCGATCTCGACCATCGCACGAACCGTTGTCGTCCGGCCGGTCGCGACGACGTAGTCATCCGCCTCGTCCTGCTGCAGCATGAGCCACATGGCCTGCACATAGTCGCGCGCGTGCCCCCAATCTCGTTGGGCGTCGATATTCCCAAGATGTAACTTGTCGAGCAAGCCGAGCTTGATGCGAGCGGCGGCATCCGTAACCTTTCGCGTCACGAATTCCTTGCCTCGGAGTGGAGATTCATGATTGAATAGTATGCCGCTACTGCAGTGAAGGCCAAAGCTTTCACGATAATTTACAGTCATCCAGTGGCCGAATAACTTGGCTACGGCATAGGGAGACCTAGGATAAAAGGGCGTATTTTCAGATTGAATTGGCTCTTGGATAAGGCCGTACATTTCTGAAGAAGAAGCCTGATAGAAGCGAGCATTTGGACTAGCGATGCGCATCGCTTCCAGGATGTTGACCACTCCAAGGCCGGTGACTTGGGAAGTGAGGCTAGGTTGTTGCCAAGAAGAATTTACAAAGGACTGTGCCGCAAGATTATAAATCTCGTCAGGCTGGATCTCCTGCATAGTCCGTATAAGACCGCCAGGATCCAGCAGATTGCCGTCGATTAGATTAACTTGATCAGCGACGCCCAACCATTTCAGGCGGTGATCCGCCACGCCTGCATGGCTGGACCTCCGGACAATACCGAACACCTCATAACCCTTACTGAGAAGAAGCTGAGACAGATAAGCCCCATCCTGCCCTGTTATGCCCGATACAAGAGCTCTCCGCTTCATTTGGTCTACGTCCTTACGCTCTGCATGGATTCAAGCTTGATTACGACAACACCGTCCAGCCGCATCCTACCCTGAAAAACCGGGTAAGACAGGAGAAGCTGTCCTGTTGTAGTCGATGCTCGCTCCAAATAGTGATCTATACTGAATGAGTATCGGCCGGATTTTTCCCCCCGGAAAACGCCTGCCGTTCGATCGCCAACGCCGCCCCATTCCCACCGCAATGGGAGCGCCGTTCCTTCGATTTCCAAAGAAAAGAGAATCTCCGCTCGCCATGCGCCTGCCGGCATATCAAAGGGCGACAAACCGAAAACCAGCCGCCCGCGTCCTGTGAGATCAATCCAGTCGTGTGACGGCAACTTGCCATCGCCGGCTACCCACATCTCAACCGGTATGAAGAATTTTGCTCCCACCGGAATAGGCAATGATCGGTAGATATTGAGAACCTTCGCGCCTTCGCCGGCAAACGAAGCTCTCGTAATTTCGGCGCCCCGCTTTACCTCACCGAGATACGGAACGTCGATTACGTCACACTCGGCATTCAGCACGGTCGCAGGCAATGCGGAAACCTGCGCTGCGGCGGCTAACCGATGCGAGGCCTCCCACAGATTCTGCAGCTCGGTCTGCGCCTGTCCCCTGATGTCCGTCAGATAGGACAGAACAGACTCTGGCGACGCATGCAATATGCACCAATGGTCCGGCTCCAGCAGCCGAGCGGCGTTGAGATCGAAGGAAACGATTAAAGTGTTGGCATCAGCTCGAACCGCAGACGTCGGCCCGCACGCGTCGAGAAAGTCCCACTCCGCAGCCAGGGCGGCAGACCTCAAGGCTTCCATCCAGACGTCGTTCCACGCTCCTGGAAGATAAAGCAGGCAAACCTTAATCTGAGAACTCATGTTGCCCTGAGCCAAGTATAGACATCTACCGCGACATTGATATCGTCGAACAATTTCGCTCTACCGCCCTCGATGATTAGAGCCTGGTCACAATGCGATGCGATAAGACCAGTATCATGCGACGCCATGATGAACGACCTGCCGGCGCGCCTTTGAAACAATTCTCTCTGGCATTTCTCTTGAAACCGTGAATCGCCGACGGCGACAAGTTCGTCGATCAAATAGCAGTCAAACTCAATCGCGAGCGATAGACCGAAGGCCAAACGGGCTCTCATGCCTGAAGAATAGTGTTTGACCGGAATTTTAAGCGAACTTCCCAATTCGGCAAAGTCATCGACGAGCGCCAGCATCTCACTGTAATCTCGACTATAAATGCGGCTTAGGAACCTGATATTATCAATTCCGCTCAAGCTGCCCTGAAAGCCGCCGCCAAAGCCGATCGGCCACGACGAAGTCATGCTCCATGCGATGGCGCCGGTCGTCGCCGGCACCACCCCACCCAACATCTTGATCAAGGTCGACTTGCCCTGCCCGTTCCGCCCGAGCAGCGCAAGGCGCCCCCCCCGAGCGAGATCGAACGACAGGTCCCTGAATACGGGTTCGCTCCGATTCAGATAGGTCTTAGAAAGATTTTCGACCATTAGCCCACAAGCAGGTTTCTCGGACGTCATCAATCCTGCCTGTGTTCGCGAACTCCGGCCCAGATCATCCACGCCACGCCGTAAAGCAGCATCGCACCGCCGAACACTTTCAACAGCGCGGCCAATCGCCCAGGGCGAGAAGCCTTGTCCGGCGCATTAGGGGCCACGATCCGCTCCAAGTAGAGTTTCTGCCTCTGCGCATCCTGTTGTGCAGAAACCAGTCTGGCGGTCGCCTGGCTGTATTCGCGATCGGCCAGTTCTCGGGTCAGCACCAGATCCTCATACCGCCCGACGCGAGGCGCCAGGGAAGACTCGGGGCCTGCGATCTTGGCGCGCTCTTCCGACACCTGACGCTCATAGGCGCGGATTCGCTCGTCAAGCGCCGCCAGTTGCGGGCTTTGGGGCGCCTGGGCCGCAATCTGACTGCGCTCCGCCATCAAATTCGCCAGAGCGGCGCGCAGGCTTCCAATCAGTTCCGAGGATTCGGTCGCAGCAAGTTTAGGGTCGACGAATCGCGCTTCGTTTCTAAAGGCCGTGATACTCCGTTGCGCCTGATCCAGACGTTCACGCGCAAGCTGCTTGTTCGCCGCAGCGTCGCGCACGGCGTCTTCAACGGCCCGAGCATTCAGTCGATTGACCAACCGTTCGCCGCCGTCAAGAAGCGCAACGTTCAGCCGCTTGGCGTCTTCGGCGTTGAAGGCTTCGACGCGAAGCGTGCTGATTCCGGACGCTGAATCATATCCGACAAACACAAAACGCTGCAGAGCCTTGTAGAGCCCCTCACGCGAACGCTCCTCGAAGGGCCCCGGGTAACGCGCGATGAAATCGGCGCCAGGCCGCGCCAGAATGCTGGGAAGGTTGACGCTGGCGTTCAGCCCGTCGACCGCGTCCCGAGACGTAATATACTTATGGACCGCAAAGGCATCGGTCTGGGCGCTGGCGAGCCCAACACCCTGCAAGGCAATCCCGAGCGATGAAGGCTGCTCCCGACTGGCCTCACGAACTATAAATTGGGATTCTGACACATACCGGGGACTTGCGATCAGCAGAAAATAGACCCCAGCGATCAGAGTCGGAACCACAACCATCAGCAAGAAGCCGACGGGTAGACGCTTCACCCAAGGCTCAGGCTCCTTGGCCACATCCGTCGAAGCCAAAGGCCCAAGGTAGGTCAATCTAGAAGAACTCATCGAGCACATCTTTCATAGGTGCAGATCGACAACGAAACTCGATCACTCAACATCGATGCGGTCTTGCGACGCAGCGATCAAAGCCATCCCGAACACATTCAACACGGCCCCCCACACCAAGGGATAGACCACACTGAAATACGTCGGCACGAACTCGCCGAACACGCCAGCCCTCAACATTTCGATCCCATGGGGAAAAGGGATCAGCAGGTAGGCGTCCCTATAATGCGCCGGCAACCAGCCCACCATGAAGAATGCCCCGGAAATGGGGACCATGATGTACATCAGTACAGGCACGAGCCGCTCCATGATTTCGAAGCGCAGAGCCAGCCCCGCGAACAGCAGGGACATGCCCATGCCAAGCCATGCCGTCGTCAACCACCCCCCATAGAGCAGCAGCCAATCCGCAGGAAGCTTAACTTGCCCCAAAACATACAGAGCAGCATACACGATAACAAACGCTGCTGTGGTTCCGACGAATTCGAGAACATTTCTCGAAATATACAAATGCAGGGGAGCGACTTGCCGATGATGCAGCAAGCCTACATTAGCTTGCAACGCCATGAGGCAATAACTGATCTGATGCCTAAGCAAAAGGACGGACATATACCCTGTCATGACAAAAGGCCCCAAACGGACCCCATGCTCGTATTCAGGTTTGATTATGCTCCACATAATCAAAACGCCGCCACAAAAAAGCAACGGCTCCCCGACTAGCCATAAGAAACCAAACCCTTCTCTTCCGAAGCGAGTGATCATTTCTCGCATCATCAGAGCATGCACTATTCGCGCATGGCGATTCACAGACTGGACTGCGGTCAATATCAGAAATCCGTTTGTGCACTGTGCATAACGAAAGCCACAGCCAAACGCGCCTTGCGCGGGAGCCGTACCATAGCCGCCGCCCGTAGAAGCGCAAGCAGAGGAAGATCTACAAATTCAGCAGAGCCGGATCCCCGCCCTGGGCGGCGATGTTCACGCTGATCGCCTTTTCCGCCGCATAGCGGATCAGGCTGTTCGGCCCGCCCGCCTTCGGCCCCGTGCCAGACAGCCCTTCGCCGCCGAAAGGTTGCACGCCGACCACCGCGCCGGTGATCGAGCGGTTGACGTAGACGTTGCCGGCGGGGACCAGATCGATCACCTCGGCGGCGAAGGCTTCGATACGGCTGTGGACGCCCAGGGTCAGGCCGTAGCCGCGCGCGGCGAGCTTGCCGGCGACCGACTTCAGGTCGGAGGGGGCGTAGCGATAGATGTGCAGGATGGGGCCGAAGACCTCGCGTTCCAGGAAGTCGGGCGTGGGGATCTCGGCGAGGGTCGGGGCGAACAGGTCGCCCTTTTCCGCGCCCAGCGGCAGGTCGGCGCGGGCGATGATCCTGGCTTCCTTGGACAGGCGTTCGACGTGGGCTTCCAGGGCGCGGCGCGATTCCGGATCGATGACGGGGCCGATGTCGGTCTTGGGATCGGCGGGGTCGCCGACGGTCTGGACGGCCAGCGCGCCCTTCAGCCCCTCGATCAGGGCGTCGGCCGAGTCCTGGGGCACATAGAGAACGCGCAGGGCCGAGCAGCGCTGGCCGGCCGAGCCGAAGGCCGACTGGATCACGTCGTCGATGACCTGTTCCTTCAGCGCCGTGGTGTCGATGAACATGCCGTTCAGGCCGCCGGTCTCGGCGATGAAGGGGATGATGGCGCCGGGGCGGGCGGCGATGGCGCGGTTGATCGCGGCGGCCGTGTCGGTGCCGCCTGTGAAGGCGACGCCGTCGACGCCCGGATGCGCGACCAGGGCCGCGCCGACGGTCTCGCCGCGCCCGGGAACCAGGGCCAGCAGGGCCGGGTTCAGCCCGGCCTTGTGATACAGGCGCACGGCCTCGGCGGCGATCAGCGGCGTCTGTTCGGCGGGCTTGGCCAGGACCGCGTCGCCGGCGGCCAGGGCGGCGGCGATCTGGCCGGTGAAGATGGCCAGGGGGAAGTTCCACGGCGAGATGCAGGCGAAGACGCCGCGCCCGTGCAGGAACAGCTGGTTGGTCTCGCCCGTCGGGCCCTTCAGGGTCTGGGGGGCGGTGAAGTCGCGCTCGGCCAGCAGGGCGTAATAGCGGCAGAAGTCGGCGGCCTCGCGCACCTCGGCGACGCCGTCGTTCAGGGTCTTGCCCGCCTCGCGGCTGAGCAGGGCGACCAGGCGGTCCAGATCGGCCTCCAGCGCATCGGCCATGGCGCGCAAGGTCACGGCGCGTTTGGCCCCGCCCTGACGGTCCCATTGAACCTGGGCGTCGGCGGCGGCCGCGACGGCGGCGTCGATGTCGGTCGCCTCGGCTTCCGAGACATGGCCGAGCGTCTGCGACCGGTCGAACGGATTGGTCACGGCCTGGGCGTCGATCCCGGCGCGCAGCTTGCCGCCGATGATTGGACCGGAGGTCAGCGTCTCGCGATCGACAAGCTCCAGCGCCCTGGCGTGGGCCTCGCGGTCGGCGGCCTGGGAATAATCGCGGCCGAGGGAGTTCTGACGATCGCCGTACATGTCTTTCGGAACCGGAATCTTGGGGTGACGGTCGGGCGCCTGCTCGACCAGGGAGATGGGATCGGCCGCGACGGCCGAAGCGGGCACGCGCTCGTCCAGCAGGGCGTGGACGAAGGAGGAGTTGGCGCCGTTTTCCAGCAGGCGCCGAACCAGATAGGGCAGCAGTTCCTCGTGCCCGCCGACAGGGGCGTAGGCGCGGACGATGACGGTCTCATCCGACCACGCCTCGTGCGCCGCGTCGTAGAGCGCCTCGCCCATGCCGTGCAGGCGCTGGTGCTCGACGGCCACGCCCCGGTCGCGCGCCATGCGCCGCACGGCGGCCAGGGTGTGGGCGTTGTGGCTGGCGAACTGGGAATAGATGGCCGGCGCCGCCTTGATCATGGCCTTGGCGCAGACGAGATAGTTCAGGTCGGTCGCCGCCTTGGTCGTATAGACGGGGTAGTCGGTGCGGCCGAACACCTGGGCGCGCTTGATCTCGGTGTCCCAATAGGCGCCCTTGACCAGGCGCACCATCAGACGGCGGCCCGAGCGACGGGCCAGGTCGGCGACCCGTTCGATCGTCTCCAGCCCGCGCTTCTGATAGGCCTGAACCGCCAGGCCCAGGCCGGTCCAGCCGCCCAGGCTGGGTTCGTGCGCCAGCCGGTCCAGCAGTTTCAGCGACAGTGCCAGACGGTCCGCCTCCTCGGCGTCCATCGTATAGTTGATGTCGTATCTGGCCGCGATCTGGGCCAGGCGCAGGATGCGGGGATACAGGGTCGCCCAGACGTCGTCCTCATGCGTCGCCTCATAGCGGGGCGACAGGGCCGACAGTTTCACCGAAACGCCGTGACCGTGTTCCGGCCCCTGGCCCTTGGACGTCTTGCCGACCGCCTCGATGGCGTCGGCGTAGATCTTCTCGTAGCGGTCGGCGTCGGCGACGGTGCGGGCGCCCTCGCCCAGCATGTCGAAGCTGCACAGCCAGCCTTCCTTGTTCGACCGCTTCAGCGCGCCCTGGATCGTGCGGCCGACGACGAACTGCTCGCCCATGATCTTGACCGCAGTAGCCACGGCCTGGCGGATGACCGGCTCGCCCAGACGACCCGCGATCCGCTTCAGGAAGCCGGGCAGGTCGCTGCGCGCCTCGTCGTCCACGTCCACCAGTTTGCCGGTCAGCATCAGACCCCAGGTCGAGGCGTTGACGAACAGGCTGTCGGACTGGCCCAGATGACTGGCCCAGTCGGCCGAGCCGATCTTCTCGGCGATCAGCCGGTCGCGCGTCTCCTCGTCCGGCACGCGCAGCAGGGCCTCGGCCAGACACATCAGGGCCAGACCCTCGCGGGTGCCCAGCGAGAACTGCTGCAGGAAGCTTTCGACCACCCCCTGTTTCTTCTGGCTGCGGCGGGCGTGTTCGACCAGGGCCGTGGCTTCGGCGACCACGGCGACGCGCTCGGCGGCGTCCAGCGGCGTTCTCGCCAGGTTGGCGGCCACGGCCTCGCGCTCGTCGCGGAACTTGTGCGCGTCCAGACCGTCCCAGGCGGCCAGGCTCGAAGGCTTGAAGGCGGGGGTGGTCATGGGCGGGAAATCCTGTGGATTTCCGCCGTATAGGCCGGAGTTCATTGAAGGTGCTTCGTATGATACGAGGCCATCCCGAAGATCGTTCGGCGCAGGAGCCCGATTTCCGATGATCGATATAGACCCCGTCGACCGCCGCATCCTGCGTGTGCTCCAGACCGACGGCCGGCTTTCCAACGCCGAACTGGCGCGGCGCTGCAACCTGTCGCCCGCCGCCTGTTTCGAACGGGTCCGGCGCCTGCGCGAAAAGAAGATCATCACCGGCTACGCCGCCATGATCGACCCCGCCAAGGTCGGCCGCGACCTGCTGATCTTCGTCGAGGTCCTGCTGGACCGCACCACCGGCGACGTCTTCGAAGCCTTCGCCGCCGCCGTCCGCAGCCAGCCGGAAGTGCTGGAATGCCATATGGTCGCCGGCGGCTTCGACTATCTGATCAAGGCCCGTGTCGGCGACATGGACGCTTATCGCGCCTTCCTCGGCGACGTCCTGGTGCGGATGCCGGGGGTGCGCGAGACCCGGACCTATGCGGTGCTGGAGGAGGTGAAGTCGACGACGGTGCTGCCGTTGTAGCCTGGCGAGCATGCGCCACCCCCGTGACTCAGCCCTCGCCTATCGCAACTTCGGGTCGGCAAAGAAGGTGACGACGCGGCGCGCCCCCCCTAATAGGGGGCTCCCTGACAGTCCACGGCGTTGATCATGACGACAATCTACCCGGTTATCATGTGCGGCGGCTCAGGAACGCGCCTGTGGCCTGCGTCGCGACCGTCCCGCCCCAAGCAGTTCATTCCGCTCGCTGGAAATCGTTCGCTGTTTCAGGAGACGGTCGCTCGCGTGATCGACCTGACAGACGGCTCCGGCGAGCTGGTCGTGGTCGGCGGCGTCTCGCACAGAAAGACGATCCTGGAGCAATTGGAGCAGATCGGGGCCAGCGCCGTCATCCTGCTCGAACCTGAAGGGCGTGACTCGGCCGCCGCCATGGCCGCCGCCGCGCTCTGGACCCGTCGCCGCGCGCCCGACGCCGTCAATCTGTTCGTGGCGTCGGACCACCACATTCCTGACGACGAAGCGTTTCGCCGGTCGGTGAAAGAGGCTGTCTCTGCGGCGGTGGACGGGCGTATCGTCACCCTGGGCGTGGTTCCGACAGAGCCCTCGTCTGCCTATGGCTATATCGCCCCCTCCGGCCCAACCCTGTCGGAGGTCTCCGCCTTCGTCGAGAAGCCGGATCAAGCGACCGCTCGACGGTATATTTCCGAAGGCTATCTCTGGAACAGCGGCAATTTCATCGTCCGCGCCGATGTGCTCGTTCGCGAGATCCTGGATAGGGCCCCCGCCGTTGGAGAAGCGGTCCGTACCGCACTGGATCAGGCCGAGATCGACGGGCCCTTTGTCCTGCTTGGGTCGAGCTTCATCTCGGCTCCCAAGATTTCCATCGACTATGCCGTCATGGAAAAGACAAACCGCGCCTCGGTTCTGCCGGTTCGTTTCGAATGGTCGGATCTCGGCGCCTGGGATTCGGTCCATGCATCGGGCGAAGGCAGCGTCGGCTTGCATATCCTGGAAGACTCGGAAGGCTGCCTGGTTCGAGCCTGCGACGGGGTGATGGTCGCGGCCATCGGCCTCAAGGACATCGGCATCATCGTTGAACGCGACGCAGTGTTGGTGACCGACCTCCGCAAGAGCCAAAACGTGAAAAAGGTGGTGGAGCGGTTGCGCAAGCTGTCGCCCCAGCATCTCGACTTCCCCCGCGCCAATGCTCCGGAAACCCTCGACGCTGGCGCTGCACGGCTGACGACCTGGCTCCGGCAGGCTGCTCTTCCCGTCTGGTCCAGCCTGGGTCAGGATTCGACGGGCGGCTTCGAAGAGGTGGTCGCCCTGGACGGACGCCACGTCGCCACATCACGGCGGGCCCGGGTCCAGGCGCGCCAGCTGCAGGTCTATGCCGAAGCGGGGCGCCAAGGCTGGCGAGGTCCCTGGAAGGCGGTGGTCGCCACCGGCCTGGATCGTCTGCGGGCCGTCTATCTTCGACCTGACGGCCAGATGCGAACCCTGCTGGCGGCGGACGGTTCTCCCCTCGACGAAACCGCGACGGTCTATGACCAGGCCTTCCTGATCTTCGCCCTAGCCTGTGTCGCCGATGCGACCCACGCTCCGCAGCTCGAGGTCGAAGCCGCAGCGGTGCGCGACCTTCTGCTGGAACGCGCGGACAGCCAGGGGGGACTGACGGAACACGGCGGCCATCCCTATCAGTCCAACGCCCACATGCATCTTCTGGAAGCGGCGCTGGCCTGGGAAGAGACCGGCGGAGACCAGGCCTGGGCCGCGCTCGCCGACCGCATCGTCACCCTGGCGCGCGCCCGCTTCATCGACCCGGACACCGGTTGCTTGCGTGAATTTTTCCAGCAGGATTGGACCCCCGCTTCGGGCGACGATGGGCGGCTGGTGGAACCGGGACACCAGTTCGAATGGGCCTGGCTGATGGCGCGGTACGGCCGAAAACGCGCAGACCCGGCCGTCCTCGCCGACGCCTGGCGGCTCTATGAAGCGGGCCTCAAGGGCGTCGACCTCAAACGCGGCATCGCCATCGACGCCATGAACATCGACGGCGGCGTAAGAAGCCCGCGCGCGCGCCTTTGGCCCCAGACAGAATGGTTGAAGGCCTCCCTCATCCTGGCCTCGCTCAGCGACGACGGCCGGCGCGCTCTTTGCCTCGAACAGGCCGCCAGAGCCCAGAGGGCGCTATGGCGCTATCTGACGCCGCAGGGCCTCTGGCATGACAAGATGCTGGAGGGGGGCAAATTCATCGACGAGCCCGCACCGGCCAGCTCCTTTTACCACATCATGGCCGCCTATGTTCAGACGAGAGAGACCCTGAGCACGCTGGAGCCGGACCGGATTCCGACCCTTCGCCTCTCATAGGGGTTTCCCTTACTCAAACACCCACGACCGTCTCGCCTTCGTCATCCGAACCGTCTAGAAGTTCCGCCCTTACTCAACGGCTCAGGGTCCGCCCGCCTCCATGCGCATCGTTCTGGCCACCGACGCCTGGGAACCTCAGGTCAACGGCGTCGTCCGCACCCTGACCCGCACCGTCGCGGAATGCCGCGGCATGGGTCACGAGGTCGAGGTCATCGAACCCAGCCTGTTCAAGACCATCCCCTGCCCCACCTATCCGGAAATCCGGCTGGCTCTGGGCGCGGAGGAAGAAATCCGCGAGATGCTGCGGGCGTTCGAACCCGAGGCCGTGCATATCGCCACCGAGGGTCCGATCGGCATCGCCACGCGCCGCATCTGCGTGGAGTGGAAACTGCCGTTCACGACCAGCTACCACACCAAATTCCCCGAATATGTCTCGGCCCGGTTCCCGATCCCGGTCCAGGTCGGCTACGCCTATATGAAATGGTTCCACAAGCCGTCGGGCCGGCTGATGGTGGCGACCCCGACCCTGCGCGACGAACTGGTCGAGCATGGGTTCAAGAACGTCTCCCCCTGGTCGCGTGGCGTGGACACCGAGATGTTCCACCCCGATCTGGAGCGCATCTACGACCAGATGGGGGGGAAAGACTGGCCCCGGCCCTTCTTCCTGAACGTCGGCCGGGTTGCGGTAGAAAAGAACATCGAGGCCTTCCTCGAACTGGACCTGCCGGGCACCAAGATCATCGTCGGGGACGGCCCGGCCCGCGCGGAGCTTCAGGAAAAATATCCCGAGGCCAAGTTCCTGGGCGCACGGTTCGGCGACGAACTGGCTCGCTGTTTCCGCGACGCCGACGTCTTCGTCTTCCCCAGCTGGACCGACACCTTCGGCCTGGTGATCCTGGAGGCCATGGCCGCCGGAACCCCCGTCGCCGCCTATCCGGCCCATGGCCCCATCGACATCATCCCCGGCTCGAACGCCGGCGCGATCGACGAGGACCTGAAGACCGCCTGCCTGAAATGCCTCGACCTCGACCGCAAGGTCGTCCGCGCCTATGCGGAGAAGTTCAGCTGGCGCGCCTCGGCGGATCAGTTCGTCGAGAACCTGCAGCCCTACCCCGAACCGGAACGCGGCCGTTTCTGGCGCCGCCTGCGCCGCATCGCCCGCATCCGCAAGCGCGCGGCCGCCTGACGATGTCGTTCGGGTCGGCTCCAAACCGCCGACCAGCGCAACGCCCCTGAACCAGACGTTCCCTACACCGAGGCCCCATGCTCAAGCCCCGCCAAGACCTGAAGCCGAACACGGCCGCCTATGAGACTGAGGCCTTGGTCAAGCCGACCGGGTTTCGGGAATACGACGCCCGCTGGATTCTGGAAAAGGAGATCAATCTCCTCGGCATCCAGGCTCTGGGCCTGGGTCTGGCCACCTATGTGCATGAGATCGGCGTCGCGCCCAGGATCGTCACCGGCCATGATTTCCGCGGCTACAGCCTCAGCGTCAAACAGGCCCTGATCCTGGGCCTGCTGGAAGGCGGGATGGAGGTGCTGGACGTCGGCCTGGCTCTCTCGCCCATGGCCTATTTCGGTCAGTTCGAACTGGACGCGCCCTGCGTGGCCATGGTCACGGCCAGCCATAACGAGAACGGCTGGACCGGCGTGAAGATGGGAGCGAACAAGCCCCTGACCTTCGGCCCCGAGGAGATGGGCCGGCTGAAACAGATCGTGCTGAACGGGGAGGGCGTGGCTCGGCCGGGCGGCAAACTGGTGCGGGTCGAGGGGTTCCGCGAGACCTATGTCGCCGACGTCGCCTCCAAGGTGCAGATCAAGCGCCCGCTGAAGGTCGTCTGCGCCTGCGGCAACGGCACAGCCGGCGCCTTCGCTCCCGACGCCCTGCGGCGCATGGGGGTCGAGGTGATCGAGATGGACACCGACCTCGACTACACCTTCCCCAAATACAATCCGAACCCGGAAGACCACGCCATGCTGGTGCAAATGGCCCAGCGGGTGCGCGAGACGGGCGCCGACCTGGCCCTGGGCTTCGACGGCGACGGCGACCGTTGCGGCGTGGTGGACGATACGGGCGAGGAGATCTTCGCCGACAAGATCGGCCTGATGCTGGCCCGCGACCTGTCCAAGGTCTATCCGGACAGCACCTTCGTGGTCGATGTGAAATCGACCGGCCTCTACAAGACCGACGAGATCCTCAAGGCCAACGGCGCCGAGGTGGTCTATTGGAAGACCGGCCACTCCTACATCAAGCGCAAGACCGCCGAACTGGGCGCCCTGGCCGGGTTCGAGAAGTCGGGCCACTTCTTCATGGCCGGAGACCTGGGCCACGGCTACGACGACGGCCTGGTGGCCGCCGGCGCGGTCCTGGCCATGCTGGACCGGAATCCGGGCAAGAAGCTCAGTGAACTGAAAGCCGCCCTGCCCGACGCCTGGACCAGCCTGACCATGTCGCCCCATTGCGACGACGAGCTGAAGTACGGGGTGCTGGAGCGGATCGTGAAGGAATATTCCGACCTTGCGGCCTCCGGCGGCGAAATCCTGGGTCGCAAGATCCTGGAGGCCATCACCGTGAACGGCGTCCGGGTGCACCTGGAGGATGGTTCCTGGGTCCTGGTCCGCGCCTCTTCGAACAAGCCCGAACTGGTCGTGGTGGTCGAGAGCATGCGATCCGAGGACGACATGCGCGACCTGTTCCGCAAGGAGATCAAGCCCCGCCTCGCCGCCTATCCCGAAATCGGCGCCTTCAACCAGGAAATCTGACGCCAGCCGGCCGATTTCAACCGTGGCGAGCACAAGCATGACTCTGTTTCTGAAGCGCCTACGCAGCCGTACTCGAAAGCTGCTAGGCATAGGCAAGCGGCCAAAGAGGCATCGCGACCTGAAAGCTCGCTTTACCCACGTCTATCGCGGCAAGACCTGGAAATCGTCGGAGTCCGCGTCGGGTCCCGGGTCAACACGGGATTCAGGCTCCGTTCGGCAAGCGCTTATCGCCCTGGCACAGGTCGTCAGCGTCTATGACATTCAATCCGTCGCCGACCTGCCTTGTGGCGATCTCAACTGGATGCCGACGTTCCTCAAGCAAAATCCAAAGATCGACTATATCGGGTACGATATCGTCGACGCCCTGATCGCCGCCAATCGACGGGCCTTTCCCGGCTATGCCTTCCGCGTCCTCGACATCACGCGCGAAATTCCGGCCCGCGCCGACCTCATTTTCTCCAAGGACCTTGTGAACCATCTGCTGGAGCGAGATGTGTGGAGCGCGGTCGCGAACATGGTCCGCTCCGGCGCGGACTATGTAATGATCACCTCCAATAGCGATCCGGTTCCAAACATCGAACTTCCGGAAAATGTGGCGGGATCGTCCAGACCTCTAAATCTCCAGATCTCCCCTTACGACTTTCCCACCCCGCTTTACGACGACGGCTATCTCGTCATGTGGCGCAGCCAGGATCTGGCCTTTGTCCTTGATCGCGCAGCGTGATCTGAACCAATCGGCCTGACGACCGCTTCCTGCAGACCTGCTGCTGGAGGCCCGATTGCCGCATTTCTATTTCCACACCGAAAACGGCGATTGTATTCGCGATGATCAGGGCGAGGATCTGCCCGATGTCGAAGCCGCCCGCGAAGAGGCGGTCACCGTCCTTGGGGAGATTCTGCGCTATCGCGGCGCGGCTTTTTGGGAAACGGCGTCGTTTAGCGTGATCGTGACCGATGCTGAGGGCCGCACGGTAGTCAGCGTCACCGCCAGGGCCTCGGACGCGGCGCCGGAAGGTTGGACCTTGCAGGAGACCGGTGAATGACCACCGTCTCGCCCCCCTCCAGGATCACCACCCTGGTCGAGAAACTCTCGCTGCGCGATCAGGTCGCGCCGGATGAGATCGAGGCCCTGAAGGATGTGCTCGATCCGCCGCGCGAGATTCGCAGCGGCGCGGACATCGTCAGGGAGCATTCCCATCCCCTGCACAGCACGCTTCTGATCTCCGGCTTCTCGGCCCGCTACAGCAGTCTGGCGGACGGCGCGCGCCAGATCACGGAGCTCAATGTGCCGGGCGATTTCATCGACCTGCACAGTCTGCTGATGAAACAGATGGACCACGGGGTCGTGGCCCTGACCGACTGCGTCGTCGCCTCCGCCCCCCACGCCAAGCTGATCCGCCTGACCGAGCGCCATCCGCACCTGACGCGGCTTCTATGGCTGGACACCATCATCGACGCCGCCATCCATCGCCAGTGGTTGGTGGCCATGGGGCGTCGCAGCGGCCTGGGTCACCTGGCCCATCTGGTGTGCGAACTCTATCTGCGTCTTCAGGCGGTCGGTCAAACGACGGGAAAGACGGGCGGAAAGGCCGATGGAATGCGTTTCGACCTGCCCCTCACCCAGGCGACCCTGGGCGACGCCCTGGGCCTTTCAACCGTTCACGTCAGCCGTCTCGTCACCGAGCTGCGCGGCGAGGGGGTGGTCAACTGGAGCGGCCGACAGGTGGAGATCCTGGACTGGCGCCGGCTGGCCGAGATCGCGGAATTCGACGCCACCTATCTGCGCCTTCAGAACGAGCCGGTGTAACGGCTTAACCCATGTTATCGCGCGCGGCTCCGCTTCGCGATTGATCGGCCCATGCTCCGACCGAATCTCGCGCGCGCACTCCTCTCCCAACTGGCGATCCAAGGGATGGAACCGGGCGAAGACCCCGTCTTTCCTGGCGCCCGCAGCCAGTCACTGCAGGCGGGTCGATCGCTTGTGACCCTGGTTCTGGAAGGCGTGGCGGCGCGGCAGGGAGCGAGGGATCCCGTCTGCCTCGGCCTCGTCGGTCCCGGCGACCTGCTGAACTTCGACGCCGCATTGGGAACGGGACCGGACGAGAGCGCTCTGTGGCTGACGCGCGGTCGCCAGGTCGTGATTTCAGCCGACAGCCTCATCGAGGTGATCGATCGCGACACCCTGATCGAGACCGCCCTGGTGGATATGCGCCGTCGGATGGAAACAGCCCGGGCCGAGGTGACGCGTCACGCGCATGGCCGAGTGACGGAACGCCTGGCCAGCCTCCTGCTCGACATCCACGCTCTCGGCGGCGCGACCGAGGTCACATTGCGCCAGAGCGACATCGCCGATCTTCTGGCCGTACGCCGGGCCGGAATTTCCACCGCGGCAGGCGAGCTTCGGGCGACCGGGGCGATCCGGGTGCGACGGGCGGCCATACTGCTGTCCGACATGGCCGCCCTGCAAAGGGCGGCGGGCTCAGTCGGCGAACAGGCCCCTCACTCCACCGTGACGGACTTGGCCAGGTTGCGGGGCTGATCGACGTCGGTGCCTTTCTGGACGGCGGTGTAATAGGCCAACAGCTGGACCGGCACGGCGTAGACCAGGGGCGCGATCAGGGGGTGGCAGTCCGGGGCGTGGATGCGGCGGATGCCGGCGCCGTGCAGATCCGGAGCCCTTTCCGGCGTGATCATGATGACCGGGCCGCCGCGGGCGGCGACCTCCTGCAGGTTCGAGGCGGTCTTTTCGAACACATCGTCCAGCGGGGCCAGGGCGATGGTCGGGGTCTCCTCGTCGATCAGGGCGATGGGACCGTGCTTCAGCTCGCCGGCGGCGTAACCTTCGGCGTGGATATAGCTGATCTCCTTCAGCTTCAGCGCCCCTTCCATGGCGAGGGGGAACATGGCCCCCCGGCCAAGGAACAGGACGTCGTCGGCCTTGGCCAGGTCCTGGACCACGGCGCGGATGCTGTCGCCCATGCGCAGGGCGTCGGCGATCAGGCGCGGGCTTTCGAACAGGGCCTTGACCAGTTCGCCCTCGGTCGCGGCGTCGATCCGGCCGCGCGCCACCCCGGCCGACACGGCCAGGGCCAGCAGGGCCGCGACCTGGGCGGTGAAGGCCTTGGTCGAGGCGACGCCGATCTCGGGCCCGGCGTGGGTCGGCCACAGCACCTCGGCCTCGCGCGCCATGGACGAGGAATGGACATTGACCACCGCCGCCGTCTTCAGCCCCTGGGCCTTGCACCAGGTCAGGCTGGCCAGGGTGTCGGCCGTCTCGCCCGACTGGCTGACGGCGACCGCCAGGGTCCTTGGCGACACCGCCGGCGAGCGATAGCGGAACTCGGACGCGATCTCGACGTCGCACGGCAGGCCCGCCAGCTTCTCGAAGGCGTAACGGGCGATCTGGCCGGCGTAGAAGGCCGTGCCGCAGGCCACGATCTGGATCCGGTCGAGGGCGGCGAAGTCCACGGCCTGAGGCTTGGCCGCGCCCGTCACCAGGTCCAGATATTCCGACAGGGTGTGCTGGACGCTGTCGGGCTGTTCATGGATCTCCTTTTCCATGAAGTGGCGATACTCGCCCTTCTCGACCATCGCCGAAGAGGCCGAGACCTGGACCACCGCCCGTTCGACCGGAGAGCCGGTCACATCGAACATCTGGGCGCCGCTGCGGGTCACGGCGACATAGTCGCCCTCTTCCAGATAACTGATCTTCTGGGTGAAGGGGCCGACGGCCAGGGCGTCCGAGCCCAGATACATCTCGTCCTCGCCCCAGCCGACGACCAGGGGGCTGCCACGACGGGCGCCCAGGATCAGATCGTCCTGGCCGTCGATCAGCACGGCCAAGGCATAGGCGCCGGTCAGCCGGTCCAGCGTGGCCTTGAAGGCCTCCAGCGGCGGGCGGCCCGTGTTCAGCTCCGCGTCCAGCAGATGGGCGATGACCTCGGTGTCGGTCTGGCTTTCAAAGACATGGCCCTCGGCGGCCAGTTCGGCCTTCAGCTCGGCGAAATTCTCGATGATGCCGTTGTGGACCAGGGTGACGCGCCCGGCCTTGTGCGGGTGGGCGTTGGCCGTGGTCGGGGCGCCGTGGGTGGCCCAGCGGGTGTGGCCGATGCCGACCGAGGCCGTCAGCGGCTGTTCGGCCAGGACGGCTTCCAGATTGCGGATCTTGCCCTGGGCGCGGCGGCGTTCGACCGCGCCGTCCACCATGGCGGCGACCCCGGCCGAGTCATAACCGCGGTATTCCAGCCGTTTCAGACTGTCGATCAGCCGGGGAACGACAGGTCCATTGCCGGTGACGCCGATGATGCCGCACATGCGCAGGAACTCCGAGGAAGAGGGAAACAGAAGGGCGCCGCTTTGCACAGACGGCGATCCGGGGCTAAGCCACGCACCAGCCCCCACCGGCCGTCTATGCAATCTTAGGACGGACCGCACCTAAAAAGGGGTTTCGGAAGGTTTCCTGTTCGGAAGCCGCCAGACGAAGGACCAGCCCGTGGGCGACAGGAAATATTTCGGCACCGACGGCATTCGCGGGCGCGCCAACACCTATCCGATGACGGCCGAGGTCGCGCTGCGCGTCGGCCTGGCGGCCGGCAAACTGTTCCGCACCGGGGATGACCGCCGTCATCTGGTGGTGATCGGCAAGGACACCCGCCTGTCCGGCTATACGATCGAGCCGGCCCTGGTCGCCGGTTTCGCCTCGGTGGGGATGGACGTGCGCACCTTCGGTCCCGTGCCGACGCCGGGGGTGGCCATGCTGACCCGGTCGATGCGCGCCGACCTGGGGGTGATGATCTCGGCCTCGCACAACGACTACGCCGACAACGGGATCAAGCTGTTCGGCCCGGACGGCTACAAGCTGTCGGATGAGATCGAGCTGAAGATCGAGGCCCTGATGGACGACGGCCTGGACCAGGGGCTGGCGCCGTCGAACAGGCTGGGCCGGGTCAAGCGGATCGACGACGCCCAGGCCCGCTATATCGAGATCGCCAAACAGGCCTTCCCGAAACGCCTGACGCTGCAAGGCCTGAGGATCGCCGTCGATTGCGCCAATGGCGCCGGCTACAAGGTCGCGCCCACCACCCTGTTCGAACTGGGCGCCGAGGTCTTCCCCGTCGGCGTGACCCCGAACGGAACCAATATCAACGCCGAATGCGGCTCGACCCACCCGGCGACCCTGGTCGAGGCGGTCAAACGCTACCGGGCCGACATCGGCATCGCCCTGGACGGGGATGCGGACCGGCTGATCATCTGCGACGAAAAGGGCCAGGTGGTGGACGGGGACCAGATCATGGCCCTCGTCGGGCTGGACTGGGCGAAACGCGGCCTGCTGACCGGCGGCGGCGTGGTGGCCACCGTCATGTCCAACCTGGGGCTGGAGCGCCGGCTGAAGGCCGAGGGCCTGACGCTGGAGCGGACCAAGGTCGGCGACCGCTATGTGATGGAGCGGATGCGCGAAGGCGGGTTCAACATCGGCGGCGAACAGTCGGGCCATATCATCCTGCACGACCACGCCACCACCGGCGACGGCCTGATGGCGGCGCTGCAGGTGCTGGCCGTTCTGGTGGACTCCGGCAAGCCGATGAGCGAACTGGCCCGCCAGTTCGACCCGGTGCCGCAGCGTCTGGAGAATGTCCGTTACACCGCCGGCAAGCCGCTGGAGAGCGACACGGTCAAGACCGCCATCGCCGAGGCCGAGGCGACCCTGAACGGCCAGGGGCGGCTGCTGGTCCGCCCCTCGGGCACGGAAAAGCTGATCCGCGTCATGGCGGAAGGCGACGACGCCGCCCTGGTCAAACGGGTGGTGTCCGAGGTTTCGGCGGCGGTGAAGGCGGCGGGATGATCTTCACCTCCCCGCGCGCGAAGGCGCGTGGGGAGGACAGGTCGCTCAGCGACCAGGAGGGGGCGACTCCGACGGCGGTGATGACCGGCTCAGCTTCAGACACCGAGTCGCCCCCCGCCTGACGCTCGCTGACGCGATCGCCTGTCCTCCCCGTTCGCCTCCGCGAACGGGGAGGTGAGTTGGGATCGAGCCTGTCTGCAATTTCACTTGCGGCCTGCGGCTCTCGGGGCTCCATTGCGGCGACATCTTCGCAGGGGCCTTCCATGATCGACCGTCGCCGCCTTCTTCTGTCCGCCGCAGCCGGGGCTGGCCTGGCCGCCGCAGGGGGGCAGGTCTTTGCCGGAACCGCCCCGGCCGGCGACGCCGCCGCAGCCAAGGCCGCCCTGGCCGGCTTCATGGACCAGACCTTCGAACAGACCCTGGACCTGAGCCCCGAGGCCGTCACCGCCTTCGGCCTGGACAAGGGCCCGCGCGCCGCCGCCAAGTCCCAGCTGACCGCGCCGACCCTGGAGAACGAGGAGAAGTTCCGCGCCTTCACCAAGGCCCAGCGCGCCGCGTTGAGCGCCATGGACCGCACGTCCATGGACGCCCAGGACGGCATCTATTACGACACCATCGCCGACAATCTGGACGGGGTGATCGCCACCTTCGCCATCCCCTATGGCCAGGGCGGCTGGCCCAACCCCTATCGGGTCAGCCAGCAGGGCGGCGCCTATCAGTCGACGCCGGACTTCCTGGCCAACCAGCACACGATCGAGACCGCCGCCGACGCCGACGCCTATGTGGCCCGCGTCCACGCCTTCGCCGACGTGCTGAGCGCCGAGACGGACCGGCTGCGTGAGGAGTACGCCCTGGGCGTCATTCCGCCGGACTTCATCCTGGCCAAGGCCATCGCCCAGCAGGACGGCATATTGGCCACGAACGCCGCCGCCTCGCCCCTGGTCGCCTCGGTGGCGGATCGGGCGAGGGCCAAGGGACTGACCGGCGACTGGGGCGCCCAGGTCGAGGCCTTGCTGAACCAGAAGGTCTATCCCGCCTTGTCGGCCCAGAACGCCCTGCTGAAGGCCGCCCTGCCGCGCGCCGGGCACGAGGCCTCGGTCCGTCGCCTGCCGCAGGGCCAGCAATACTACGCCAACAGCCTGCGCTTCATCACCACCACCCGGCTGACGGCGGACGAGATCCACCGCACCGGCCGCGCCCAGATGGCCGAGCTGACCGCCCGCGCCGACACCCTGCTGCAGGCCCAGGGTCTGACCCAGGGGACGGTGGCGGAGCGGATCCGCGCCCTGGGTCAGGATCCGAAATACGTCTATCCCAACACCGACGCGGGCAAGGCCGAGCTGATCGAAAAGCTGAACGAGCAGATGGCCGACATGCAGGCCCGTCTGCCCGGCGCCTTCGGTCGCCTGCCCAAGGCCTCGGTCCAGATCAAGCGCGTCCCGCCCGAGATCGAGGCCGGCGCTCCGATGGGCTATTACAACTCGCCCAGCCTGGATGGGACCCGGCCGGGCATCTACTGGATCAATCTGAAGGACACGGCGGAATGGCCGTCCTGGACCCTGCCGACCCTGACCTATCATGAGGCGACGCCGGGCCACCATTTGCAGATCAGCCTGCAACAGGAGAGCGCGGCCGCGCCCAAGCTGATGAATCTGCTGGGCTTCTCCAGCTATGTCGAGGGCTGGGGCCTGTACGCCGAACAGCTGGCCGACGAACTGGGCGCCTATGAGAATGATCCGGTCGGCCAGATCGGCTATGTCCAGTCGCTGATGTTCCGCGCCGCCCGTCTGGTGGTGGACACCGGCATCCATTCCAAGGGCTGGAGCCGCGAACAGGGCATCCAGTACATGATGGAGGCCTATGGCGACCAGGAAGGCGCGGCCGTGTCCGAGGTCGAACGCTATTGCGGCTGGCCGGGCCAGGCCTGCGCCTACAAGGTCGGCCACAACGAATGGGTCCGCCTGCGCGAGAAGGCCAGGACCAGCCTGGGCGACCGGTTCGACCTGAAGGGTTTCCACGACACGGCCCTGGCCACCGGCGGCGTGCCCCTGTCGGTGCTGGAGCGGATCGTGGACAGCTGGGTGGCGACCCAGGCTTAGTCTAGTCGGGGCCTAGTCGGCGACCGTCAGGCCGTCGATCCGGCGCAGGCGGTTGTGGATGTCGGTGGCGGCGACGGCGGCCTCGGCCGTGGCGACGGCGATCTGGTTGAGGCCGCGCACCACGTCGCCGGCGGCGTAGAGACCCGGCACGCTGGTGGCCTGGTGCAGATCGACCTCCAGCCGGCCGTCGGAGGCCAGCCGGGCCTTGAGGCCCTGCGCCAGTTCGGCGTTGGGCGACGTGCCCAGGGCCGAATAGACGAGATCGAAGGTCCGGCTCTGGCCGCCATAGCTCAGGGCGGTCACCCGGTCCTGTTCGATATCGATGGCCTCAAGCGGGGCCAGAACCAGTTCGACGCCCAGCCGGTCCAGTTCGTCGCGACGGGTCAGGGCGTCGGCCGGGCCGATGTGGATCAGGGTCACCCGGTCCGAATAGGTGCGCATGAAGGCGGCCTCGCGCGCGCCCTTGTCGCTGTCGCCGATGACGGCGACCGCCTTGCCGGTCGCCTCATAGCCGTCGCAGATGGGGCAGATGCGGACCAGCGCCTTCTGCACCGCGCGCTCCACGCCCGGCAAGTCGGGGTGATGATCGACGACGCCCGTGGCCAGCAGGATGGCGCGGGCGCGGATGGATCTCCCCTCGACCTGGGCTATGAAGTCTTCGCCGTCATGGACCAGGCTCTCGACCCGACCCGGCCTGATGAC
Source organism: Brevundimonas sp. GW821-FHT10E09 (assembly GCF_058809375.1). NCBI lineage: Bacteria > Pseudomonadati > Pseudomonadota > Alphaproteobacteria > Caulobacterales > Caulobacteraceae > Brevundimonas > Brevundimonas sp. GW821-FHT10E09. The sequence goes on from NZ_JBXASO010000002.1 coordinate 270,232, forward strand.
GGCGCCGTATTCCTCGGCCTGTTCGCGCATCCGCTTCAGAATATCGGCGCCCGTGATGCCGGCCGGAAAGCCCGGCATATTGTGGCTGAGCGGGATCCAGCAGGCGCGCGGCGCGCCGGCGTCCATCACCATGGTCCGCCGACGAAACCGCCCGAGATAGGTCGCCGCCGTCAGACCGGCCGGACCCGCGCCGATGATCAGGACCTCCGGGTCGTTCACCGCGTGCGCCAGGCGACGGGCCACAAGTCGGACGGCACGCCCGCGCATTCCCCCATCGTGCTCTCCTGCGTCAGGACGAAGCGGTCGCCAGTCCAGGCCCAGGTCTGAGCCGAGCCGCAGTCGCCGATGCCGCGCCCCTTGGCGAAGGCCGACAGTGTGCGGGTCTTGGGATCATACGCCCCGTTGACGGTGGAGTTGTCGGGCATGACCGGGTCGGCGCCGGGTCCGGCCGTTCCGGCAAGGATCGCCGGACGCGGGTCGCGACCATCCGGCCCCGTCAGATACCAGTTGTGGGTGACATTATAGGCCCCCGCACCGCAGGGCACGCCCCACAGCTCGGTGCGGGCGTCCAGCCGGGCGGACATCACCATGTCGCTGACCGCCGGCATGGCCGATTCCTTCAGGCAGGTGCCGACCTCGGTGCGGGCGCGAAGGGCGGCGGGCACGCGCTGGTTCACGTCGCCGAAGCCCGCCTGATCCACTGCCGGCGCGGGCATGACCGTCGGCAGGGGCGGAGCGACGGGGACGGTGGAGGCAGGACGGTCGCCACGACGGATCAGGGCGGTGGGCGTGTTGAGGCGGCCCTGTTTCTCATCGATCCAGAGCAGGGCGGCGGCCGCCCCGTTCAGCGACACCGCCTGGGTAGAGGCGCCGCGAACGACCATGGACTTGCCCTGGGCCATGGCGTCGATGACAGGACGGGCGTCGGTGCGGATCAGGCCGACCGGGGCCTGGCTGTCGCCGTCGTCGTTGAGGGTCGCCGCAAAGGTGCGGCCGTCGATCGCCAGGCCGATCTGGCGCGAGGCGGGCGCGTCCCCGTCGGGCCAATAGCCGAAGTTGACCTCGGGCCTGGCGTCAGGGCCGGGCTGGAGGGCGATGCGGACCCAGCCCGCGGCGAATTCGGGCGCGAAGCCGAAGGCCCAGCAGGTCCCGTCATTGCCGCATGTGGCGCGCCAGTCCTTGAACTGGCGGGTCTCGCTGCGGGTCTGCAGCACGGGCGCCGGGGCGGCGGCAGGCGGCGTCGAAGAGGCCGGGGCCTGGGGCGAACCCGCCTTCTGAGCGGCGTCCTTGTCGCCGCAGGCCGCGACGGCGAGCGCAGACGCCGCCAGCGCCGAAAGGGCGACGCCCCGCAACAGATCGATGGTCCTCATGCCTTGTTCAGCTCCGAAGGTTTGTGCGCCGCGCGGGCGTCGGTCTTTGCGCTCTCGACGACATACTCCGGATTATCGGACGACGCCGCCGCCTTGTGCCCCTTGATGTGGGTTTCGGCGGTGATCGTCCTGCCCCCTTGCCGACGGATGCGCCCTGGCTGTGATCCCACCTTACGCGGTCGCCGGTCCTGAAGGTCTTGGCTGGCATGGGTGAACTCCTTGCGGCGTCGCTTGCTGTTCAGCGATCGGCCTTCGCATCAGTTCCACATCGATCACCGGCGGCGCCTCGCAGAAGGTGATGATCCACCGCTCGACGAGTTCGCGCTCTTCATCCGTCATTCCGTCGTCCGCCGCTGTGACCGGTCAGGCCCTTGGGGTCTAACAAGCCGAAACCCGTGACGCGGGTTCAACCTCGCCGTCAGGTTTTTTCCGAGCAGGGTTAACGGACGGCGGGGTTTGCGCGGACGCCCAGCCCCGCTATATCCCCGCCACGATATCATTCCCCAAAGTTCAGAGGCGGACCTCACGCATGGCCAAGATCAAGGTCGAAAACCCCATCGTCGACATCGACGGCGACGAAATGACCCGCATCATCTGGCAGATGATCAAGGACAAGCTGGTCTTCCCGTTCCTGGATCTCGATCTGGACTATTACGACCTGAGCATGGAGCACCGCGACGCCACCGACGACCAGGTGACGATCGACGCCGCCCACGCCATCCAGAAGCACGGCGTCGGCGTGAAGTGCGCCACCATCACCCCGGACGAGGCGCGGGTGAAGGAGTTCGGCCTGAAGAAGATGTGGAAGTCGCCGAACGGCACCATCCGCAACATCCTGGGCGGCGTGGTCTTCCGCGAGCCGATCATCTGCTCGAACGTGCCGCGCCTGGTGCCCGGCTGGACCCAGCCCATCGTCGTCGGCCGCCACGCCTTCGGCGACCAGTACAAGGCCACCGACTTCCTGATGCCCGGACCCGGCACCCTGACGATCAAGTTCGTCGGTGACGACGGCGAAGTGATCGAGCACGAGGTCTACAAGGCCCCCGGCGCCGGCGTGGCCATGGCCATGTACAATCAGGACGAGTCGATCCGCGAGTTCGCCCGCGCCTCGCTGTCCTACGGCCTCCAACGCGGCTACCCGGTCTATCTGTCGACCAAGAACACCATCCTGAAAGCCTATGACGGCCGCTTCAAGGATCTGTTCCAGGAAGTGTTCGACGCCGAATTCGCCGAGGACTTCAAGGCCAAGGGCCTGACCTACGAACACCGTCTGATCGACGACATGGTCGCGGCCGCGATCAAGTGGTCGGGCGGCTTCGTCTGGGCGTGCAAGAACTATGACGGCGACGTCCAGTCGGACGTGGTCGCCCAGGGCTTCGGCTCGCTGGGCCTGATGACCTCGGTGCTGATGACGCCGGACGGCAAGGTGCTGGAGACGGAAGCCGCCCACGGCACCGTGACCCGCCACTATCGCCAGCACCAGAAGGGCGAGGCCACCTCGACCAACTCGATCGCATCGATCTTCGCCTGGACCCGCGGCTTCAAGCACCGCGCCAAGCTGGACGGCAATGCGGCCCTGGACGTCTTCGCCGACACCCTGGAAAAGGTTGTGGTGCAGACGGTCGAGGCGGGCGACATGACCAAGGACCTGGCGCTGCTGGTCGGCGACCAACAGGGCTGGCTGACCACCGAGGGCTTCCTCGACAAGGTCGCCGAGAACCTGAAGACCGCCCTGCCCGACGTCGGCTGAGCCCGTCCTCAAGCAGCGCGAAGCGCGGTAGGACAGACAAAGTCCTCAAGCAGCGCGAAGCGCGGTAGGACCACCAAAAGAGAGCCCCGCCGGAACGATCCGGCGGGGCTTTTCATTGCGTCGTCGCGGAGGCCGTGCATGATCGGTTCCAGCGTGGGGGAGGCTTCGTGAAACGACTGTTCGGCAATCTTCTGATCCTGGCGGTCGTGGCCGCGGCCGTGGCCTTTTTCGCCGCGCCGGCCGTTGGCTTCTTCGCCATCCGGTCTGCGGCCGAGGCGGGAGACGTGCAGGGCCTGGCGCGCCTGATCGATTTCACGGCCGTGCGCCAGTCGCTGCGGCCGCAGCTGACCGGAAAGGCCCTGGCCCTGGCGCCCGCGCCCTCCTTCCTGGAAGACCCCATCGGGGCCGTGCAGCGCCAGATGGAGCGGAACCCGGTGCTGAACGGGCCGGACGTGGACGCCTATCTGACCCCGGCCGCCCTGGCGGCCCTGACGCGCGGCGAGGGCCGGTACGCCAGCCAACGGTCCAGCATGACCGCGACCGCCGTTGCGAACGATGCGCCCCAACCCTGGCCCAAGCCGATCTTCTGGGGCGTGAACCGGGCGCGGATGGCGGTGGCGGACCAGGGCGGATCGCGCACCATCTTCACCTTCGAGCGCCGGGGGCCGTTTGAGTGGATCCTGGTCCAGATCGGCCTGCCGGACGGCGCGGCGCCGGCCGTGGCCGCGCCCGTCACTCCCGTTCCCGTTCCCGTTCCCGGCAAGACGGCCGCCGCCCCGCGCTGAGGCAACCGGCCGGCCGGAGTCCGCGTTGACTGAGGATGGAGTTCCTATGCTGAAGAAGATCGTCGTCGGGCTTTTGGCCGCCGTGGCCGCAGGCCTGCTGATCGCCTGTTTCGTCTCGCCCTTCGTGGCCGCCCAGGGCCTGATCCGGGCGGCGCGCACCGGGGATGCGGCGGGACTGGAACGCCGCGTCGATTTTCCCGCCTTCCGCGCCAGTCTGAAGAGCGAGTTGAACGCCCGGGCCGCCCTGGAGATCCGCCACCGGGCGGGGGACGACACGGGTCTGGCCGCCCTGGGCATGCTGCTGGCGCCGTCGCTGGTGGACGGGGCCGTCGATAATTTCGTCACCCCCCAGGCCGTGGCCGCCATGGTGCGGTCGGGCGAAAAGCCCCGGCCGGAGCGGCCCGTGCCCGCAACGGACACCCCGGCCGCGCCCAAGGCCGAAATCCACCAGTCCTGGGCCTATCGCGGGTTCGACCGTTTCGCCGTCACCCTGACGCGCGATGATCGGCCCGACGACGCCCTGGTGCTGATCCTGGAGCGCCGCGGGATCTTCGATTGGAAACTGGCCGGCGTGGACCTGACGCCGGATCCGATGGGTTGAGGCAGGCTGAACTTTGAAGACTGTCTGACGCCGCCACCTTTTTCCTTTCGTCATCCTCCGGCAAGCCGCGTCTTCGCGGCGCAGACCGGGGGACCCAGCGGCGCCGAAGGCGATGTCTCCGCCGCACGATATCGAGACACGCAATCCGCGACAGGTTCGCGCTATCGCGCGCCGCTGGGTCCCCCGATCTCGCTACGCTCGTCGGAGGATGACGAAAGTCGAGGTCAGCCCGCCAGGGCCGCCCGCACCGCCGCCAGACCGGCCTCGGCCTTGGATCCATCCGGGGCGCCGCCCTGGGCGAAGTCGGGTTTGCCGCCGGCGCCCTGGCCGCCCATGGCGATGACGGCGGCGCGGGCCAGGTCGGCGGCGTTGACGCGGTCGGCCCCGGTCCCGGCAAGGTCCGAGGTGACGGCGACGGTGACGGCGGCCTTGCCTTCGGTCACGCCGATCAGGGCGACGACGCCGGTTCCGACCTGTTTGCGGAAGTCCTCGGCCACGCCGCGCAGACCCTTGCCGTCCACGCCGTCCAGGACACGGGCCATCAGCTTGATCCCGCCGATCTCTTCGGGCGCAGACGCCGCGCCGGACCCGCCGCCCAGAGCCAGTTGCTTCTTCAACTCGGCGACCTGTTTCTCCAGCGTCTTGACCGAACCCTGCAGGGCCTCGACCCGGCCGGGGACGTCCTGGGTCTGGATCTTGAAGTCGCGGGCCAGGCCGCGCGTCACCTTGGCCTGGGCTTCCAGATAGAGGCGGGCCGCCTCGCCGGTCAGGGCCTCGATGCGGCGGACGCCGGCGGCGACGCCGGTCTCCTGAACGATCTTGAACAGGCCGATGTCGCCGGTGCGGGCCACATGGGTGCCGCCGCACAGTTCGACTGAATAGGGAGCGTTATCGCTGACCAGCGAACGGCCGAGCGTCAGAACCCGGACCTCGTCGCCGTATTTCTCGCCGAACAGGGCGATGGCGCCGGCCTCGATGGCCTCCTGCGGGGCCATCAGTTTCGTCTCCGCCGGGACGTTCTGGCGGATGACGGCGTTGACCTCGGCCTCGATGGCCGCCAGTTCGTCCTCGGTCACGGGGGCGCCGTGGCTGAAGTCGAAACGGGCGCGCTCGGAATCGACCAGCTGACCCTTCTGGGCGACCGCCGGGCCGAGCACATTCTTCAGGGCCGTGTGCAGCAGGTGGGCGGCCGAGTGGTTGGCGCGGGTGGTGGTGCGCTTGTCGGCGTCCACCAGCTGGGCGACGCGGGCGCCGATCTGAAGCGTCCCGGCCGTGATCTGGGCCGACAGGACATGCAGGTCGCCGGCGTGTTTCTTGACGTCCAGCACCTCGGCTTCCCCGCCGGGCCATTCCAGCGTGCCTTGATCCCCGGTCTGGCCGCCGCTCTCGGCGTAGAAGGGGGTGTTGTCGAACAGGATCTCGACGATCTCGCCGGCCTCGGCCGTCTCGACCGGAGCGCCGCCGTTCATGATGGCCAGGACCTCGCCCGAACCCTCGATATTGTCGTAGCCGGTGAAGACGGTCGGACCCACGCGGTCGCGGATCGCCAGCCATTCATTGGTGTTGGCGGTCTGGCCTGAGCCCTTCCAGTGTTCGCGCGAACGCTGGCGCTGTTCGGCCATGGCGGATTCGAAACCGTCGACATTGACCGAGAAGCCGCGACGGCGGGCCTCGTCCTGGGTCAGGTCCAGCGGGAAGCCGTAGGTGTCGGACAGGGTGAAGGCGGTCTGGCCGTCCAGCATGTCGCCCGGCTTGAAGTCCTGAACCGCCGTGTCGAACAGGGCCATGCCCCGGCCCAGGGTGGTGCGGAAACGGACCTCTTCCTGTTTCAGCGTGTCCTCGATGAAGGGCTGGGCGCGGGCCAGTTCCGGATAGGCGTCGCCCATCTGGGCCACCAGGGTCGGAACCAGACGGTGCATCAGGGGATCGGCGGCGCCCAGCAGGTGGGCGTGGCGCATGGCGCGGCGCATGATCCGGCGCAGCACATAGCCCCGGCCCTCGTTCGACGGGGTGACGCCGTCGGCGATCAGGAAGGAGGAGGAGCGCAGGTGGTCGGCGATGACCCGGTGGCTGGCGGCGCGCTCGCCGTCCGACTTGGTCGAGGTGGCGTCTTCCGAAGCGGCGATCAGGGTCTTGAACAGGTCGGTCTCGAACACCGAATGCACGCCCTGGAGCACGGTGGTCATCCGCTCCAGCCCCATGCCGGTGTCCACGCTGGGCTTGGGAAGGGTGCGAACGATCTGGTCGTTCTCCTTCTCGAACTGCATGAAGACGTTGTTCCAGATCTCGACGTAGCGATCACCGTCCTCGTCCGGCGAGCCGGGAGGGCCGCCGGGGATCTTGTCGCCGTGGTCCCAGAAGATCTCGGTGCAGGGACCGCAGGGGCCGCTGTCGCCCATGGCCCAGAAGTTGTCGCTGCCGGCGATGCGGATGATCTTGTCGTCGCCGAAGCCGGTGACCTTCTTCCAGATCGCGGCGGCCTCGTCGTCGTCGATATAGACGGTGACCAGCAGGCGTTTGGCGTCGAGGCCGAACTCTTGCGTGACCAGTTTCCACGCCCGGTCGATGGCGTGTTCCTTGAAATAGTCGCCGAAGGAGAAATTCCCCAGCATCTCGAAGAAGGTCAGGTGGCGGGCGGTGTAGCCGACATTGTCCAGGTCATTGTGCTTGCCCCCGGCGCGGACGCATTTCTGCGAGCTGGTGGCGCGCGGATAGGGCGGCTTGGACGCGCCGGTGAAATAGTCCTTGAACGGCACCATGCCGGCATTGACGAACAGCAGCGACGGATCGTTCTGCGGCACCAGCGGCGCTGAGTGCACCTTCTCGTGGCCATCGGCCGCGAAGAAGTTCAGATAGGTGGCGCGGATCTCGTTCAGGCTGGGCATTTGGGCGTGTCTTCGGCTCGGTCGTCGCAAGGAACCGGCGTCATATAGGGTTTTGTCGGGGAACGCATCATCTGGTCCCGCCCCGCGCCCGTCGCGGTCGAGCCGGGGGAATGATCGCTTTGCGAAAGATCAAGGCGATCCTTCCGCGGAGCACCATTCTGCGGCGTCACACATGTCGGTTCGAAACTCGGATTTCGCGACGCCAGGGAAACAGGACAGACCATGGGAACGACACAACTGCATCGCGGTCGGCTCATAGACCACATCCAGCTGGTCGTCCGTGATCTCCAGCTCAGTCGGGAATTCTACACGGCTGTTCTGAACGTGCTGGAGATTCCCGTCATCGATACGGCCGACGGCTATTTCTGGGCCGATGAACTCGTCGTGTCCTCGCCGGAAAGCGCGGAGAGCCGGGGCGTCCTGACGGGTCGGCATCACCTGGCCTTTCAGGCCAAGGACCGCGCGACGGTCGATGCCTTCTATCGGGCGGCGCTGGCCCATGGCGCACGCGACAACGGCGCGCCGGGCGAGCGGGCCTATCATCCGGGCTACTACGCCGCTTTCGTGCTCGATCCCGACGGCAACAACATCGAAGCTGTGCACCATGGCGAGGCGCGGCGTAGCGCGCCGTCGGTGACGATCGGTTTCTGAGGATTCCGGGAGGCCGACAGGTCCACCTGCGTCAACGCCAAGGTCCGATCTCGGGGCTGAGGCCGGTTTCGCAAACCGCCCCGTTGCGGACTTTCAGTGTGCTCGATAGTCGCCACTGGAGTATGTATCGACTATGGGCGAAATGCCGCCGTCCGCTAAGGTAACCCACATGTTCGGTGTGCTCTTATCTCGCTCCTGCGTGGCGGCGATGGCTCTCATGGTCGCAGGCGCAGCTGTCGCACAGGATATCGAGAATTCGACGGTAACCGCTTCCAACGGCGTTCTGGTCAGCATCAAAACCATTGCACGCGCCAATCGCCGGGAAATCTACTCTCCAATGGTGGAGGGCGACAGCACCGACATCTACGCGGGACGGATCGACATTGGCGGGGCTGCAGGCGCTCTGTTTCTCCAAGGCTCCGCCTATTATCGGGGACGGGCTCATCTGTACGACCGAGCCGAGTTCTTGGACGGAGATTTGGCGGTCTTCAAGCGCGGACCAGTAATGGTTCGGGAGTGCATTCCCAAACCCGACGCGCCGCAACCCGACTGCTTGTGGAGCGAAGATTTCACGGTCACAGTCACCCCGGACGAGGTCGCCCATCATTCAAATGATGGAATGCTCGAGGTCGAACTCTCGGGTGGCCCCACCCTAGAGAAAACCAAGCTTTCGATTCCGGTCGACCATATTTACGCGGTCGTTGAGGTCGCTAACGCGCACTAGTCGCCAGGTCCGCTTTCCATCTGTGGACGCCCCCTTCAGCGCAAGAGTGATTTTCGGGAATTTCTGACACGTAGTCGGATGCTGCCATCTGTCCGG